>SKIG01000056.1 GCA_007116535.1 Psychroflexus sp. | reverse complement strand
TATTGAAGAACTTTGCTACTTTAAATTGTAAACTCTGCAAGAAATCAACACACTACATGAAAGCTGAAATAATTACCATTGGAGATGAAATTTTGATAGGTCAAATTATTGATACTAATTCTGCTTTTTTAGGAAAGCAACTCAATAAAATAGGTATTGACGTCATTCAGATTACTTCGATTCAAGACAATGAAACGGCAATTTTAGAAGCGCTAGAAGCAGCTTCAAAACGCGTAAGTGTTGTCATTACAACAGGTGGACTTGGACCAACAAAAGATGATATTACCAAAAAGACATTGTGTTCTTACTTCAATGACGAATTAGTTTTTGATGCCGAAGTAATGAAGCATATCGAGCACATTTTCACCAATTATGTCAAACAACCTATTCTTCCTGCCAACCGAAGCCAAGCCTATATTCCTTCAAAATCAATTGGTTTATTCAATCGCTACGGAACCGCGCCTGGAATGTGGATAGAAAAAGAAGGCGTCGTGTATATTTCACTTCCAGGTGTTCCCTTCGAAATGAAATCTTTAGTTAGAGATGAAGTCATACCTCGTTTGCAAGATAGATTTGAAAGACCATTTATTATTCATAAAACCATACTTACTTTTGGTGAAGGTGAAAGCAGTATCGCTGCAAAAATTGAAGATTGGGAAAACAACTTACCTGAATTCGTCAAATTAGCTTATTTACCCGGCTTAGGTAAAGTTCGACTTCGTTTAAGTGCCCGAGGAAATGATGAAAATCTTCTGAAAAATACTTTATCTGAAGAAGTGGAAAAGCTAGAAAACCTAATTGGTAACATTATCAAAGGTTTTGAGGAAGAAGCCACAATAGAAGAACAAATCATTCAACAATTCAACAAAAAAAAACAAAAAATTGCTATTGCTGAAAGTCTTACAGGAGGAAAAGTTGGAGCAAAACTAGTCGAAATTCCCGGTGCTTCTGCTGTGTTTATGGGTAGTATGGTCTGCTATGACACACACGTGAAAGAAAAAGTATTGGGTGTAAAAGCTACTACAATTGAACAGTTTTCTGTAGTGAGTGAAGAAGTTGCCAAAGAAATGGCTGAACAAACTAGAATACTGCTTGGTGCTTCTATTGGAATTTCAACCACAGGAAACGCAGGGCCTAGCAAAGGAGATAGTGATGCTTCTGTTGGCACTGTTTGTATTGGAATTAGCGATGAAGAAGAAACCAAAGCTTACACTTTTCAAATGGGTAGTCACCGTGAGCGAATCACTGAAAAAACTGTGAATAAATGCTTGGAATTATTGCTGGAATGGATAAACCAGTCAAATCACTTCAAAGACTCCCCCCCGTCTACTTTGATAATACTCCCGTTGATCCATTTAGCTTCACGTCGTGTAAGGAGATAGACCACATTAGCTACATCTACGGGTGTTGTTAGTCGGTTAAATGGGTTTCTTTTTAAGCTATAAGCTTCGATTTGTTCACTTCCTGGGATTTGCTTAAAAGCCTCGGTTTTGCAGACTCCTGCTTGAATTAAATTCGTTCTAATTCCATCTTTTGCAAATGAAAAGGCCATATGTCGCATTAGCGCCTCCAAAGTTGCTTTAGCAGCAGAAACTGCGGCGTAATTTTCCCATACTTTTTGGTTGCCTTCACTTGTAAAACCAATGATACTTGCATTCTTAGCAAATAAATCTTGAGACTTAATTGCACTTGCCCATTCGTACATATTATATCCCATTGCTTGCAATGTTATTGCTATGTCTTGACTATTTAGTGGATTTTCGCCTTGCATTGATTTCAAACTTCCCTTAGCAACACTATGTATTAATACATCTATTTTTATCTCGGGCGAATAATCGTTGATTTGAGAAAGTATGCTATTAATGTTATCTGCTTTTAGTGCATCAAGGTTATAAGCAACAGCTACTTCATCAGAAGAATTTAATTTTGCTAACTTCAACTGAAACTCATCTTGATAAAAGCGTGGGTCGCGATGAACAATAAATACTCTAAAACCTTCTGAAACAAGTTTTTTGGCACTTGCCCAACCCAAGCCTTTACTACCTCCTATAATTAATGCGTTTTTCATTTAACAAATTTTATTTTAAATCTACTCAATTGTCAAAAAATGAATGAAATCAGTTCGGGGAGGATTTTGAAGTCCAACTTGACGTCCCAAAGTAATTAACTGACCGCGATGATAGGTAGCATGGTTAAACACATGTTGAATAATCTCCTGACAAGAAACTTGTTTTTTTCCGCTTCCAAAATTGCGCAACTCACTCAAATCAGCTGTATTCATATGTTGTACATGTGCTTCAAAATCTTTGGTTGTTTCCATAAACCCATTCAATACAGAAATCATTGAAATGGACTCATTCATTTCAATGGCGCGTGACCAATCTTCTCTTTTTAGACTTGTCAACCAACCATATTCTGCGTTCCAAAGATGACGTGTAGTGAGATTTAAGCTACTAAAACTTGAAGCCACTTCCCTATCCCACTCTTCCTCGGTAGCTTGCGAAAGCCAATCGACTAATTGTTGATTTGCCCACGTATTATAGGACGCCATTTTTTTGATATGCATTGTTTCTGTTTTTTCTGTAGGTTGCTTTTTTTCAGATTCTGCTTCTTTAGTACTTATATTGCAAGCTAAAATCAAGCTTATTAAAAATACGTATATAATTTTATCTATGTGGTTCATTAATTGACTTGTTTTTATTCGTACAGATTTATGCAGCTTTGTTATATTCAATAAAGTATTT
>SKIG01000163.1 GCA_007116535.1 Psychroflexus sp. | reverse complement strand
CCCGTTGCCAATCTTTGAGTTTTGATGTATCCTCAAACACAGCAATCACTTCTTCTATTGGTCTTTCTATAAAACATTTTGTAGTGTATTCCATGAAGACAAATTAACTTCATTTTTCACTAAATGAATGGGAATTTAAAAAAACCTTATATATATGATTAAGAGTTCATTTTTCTTACATTTGCAAGTGCAAAAATTTCGGGAATATTATGAGTAACTATTGGAAATTTCTTTTTTTAATTATCAGTCAAATTGCGGTTAGCCAAACTTTACTTCAAATTGAAAGCAAAGAAATAACAGCTTCGGATTTTGAGCGTATTTATGAAAAAAATCGCACCAGTCAATTTTCAGACGAAGTATTAAGCGTTGATGATTACCTCGACTTATATGTAAATTTTCATATGAAAGTTTATGAAGCTGAAGAGCAAGGGATTCATGAAGAAGAAAAATTTCAAAAAGAATTTGCAAGGTATTTTAAACAACTTGCAGACAACCAAATTGCCAATGGTGATGTGACTGAAGAAATGATACAAGAAGTCTATTATCGTATGACAAATGAAGTGAGAGTAAGTCACATTTTGATTAGCTTTTCTCAGGATTCAGAAAACCCAAAGGCTGAAGCATACAAAAAAGCCCTACAACTAATCGATTCACTTGAAAGCGGTGTAAATTTTGAAGCTTTAGCGAAAAATCATTCGCAAGACCCAAGTGTAAAAATGAATCAAGGAGATATGGGATGGTTCAAAGTTTTCAAGATGGTGACTCCCTTTGAAGACGAAGCTTACGCTTTAGAGGTTGGAGAAACTTCTATGCCTGTAGAAACTCAGTTTGGTTATCATATCATCAAAAAAACAGGAGAGCGCAAATCCTTAGGAAAAATGCTTGTTGGGCATATCATGCTTTACAACGATAACAAAAATGAAGAGAAAAATGCGCAGAAAATCCAAGAAATATACGAACGTTTAAAAAGTGGTGAGTCGTTTGAAGAAACTGCAAAACAATTTAGTGAAGACACAGGGAGTGCGGAAAAAGGAGGAGTTATGATGCCTTTTGAAATTGGTTCTTTAAATTCACAAACTTTTGAAAATGTTGCATTTTCACTTACAGAAGATAATCAACTAAGTGAACCATTCAAAACACGTTTTGGGTGGCATATTATCAAACGTTTGGACACAGAACCCGTTGCTCCACTTGATGAACTCAGAAGTTTTATTTCTAAACGAATTAAAACTAGCGATAGAGCCAAGTTATTAAATGACAGGATACAACAAAATCTTAGTTTACACCATAAAGTTGAAATAAATCAAGAAGCCATTGAATATTTTACAAAGGAAGCTACAAGCTTGCTTCAAAAAAGCAAATGGGAATATATCCCTAAAAAAGATCACGCTGAAAAAGTAGCTTTTTCTATAGATACTGTAACATATTCATGGGAAGATTTAGGAAATTATCTACTAAAGAATCAACGAGGTATAGAACTTGGACAGCCTAAGCAAGATGTTGTAAAAGAACTAGCAAATGATTTTTTATATGGTGAATTAGTTGAGCAACACAAAAAAATTCTCACCGAAATTAATCCTGAATTCAAAGCTTCTGTAGATGAATACAGAGACGGACTTCTACTCTATGAAATAATGGAAAGAGAAGTATGGAATAAGGCAAAAAACGATAGTTTAGGAATTGCTTCATATTATGAAAACCATAAAAACGAGTACTTTTCTGAAAAGGAAATTGAAGTTGAAATATTCAGTACATCTAACAAAAAAGTAGCCAAAAAAATTAGAAAGAAACTTCTCAAAGGACAAGAATCCGAGGAAGTGGCCGAGGAGTTTTCAGAAAACGCCATCTACACTTCTCCTTCATGGAAAAAAACAGAAGCTTCAAGTTTGCCTACTAAACTAAAGCTTGTTGAAAATAAACCAAGCATATACGAGCATAATAGCCAGTTTTTGGTGGTAACAATTTCTTCAAGTAAAGAACCTGTTCAACTTTCATTGGATCAAGTGAGAGGAAGAGTGATTAGTGATTACCAAGAGGAGATTGAAGAAAGATGGCTTGCTGAGCTTAGGTCAAAATATACTGTAAAGGTTGACGAAAACACACTGCAACAAATAAGTAACAAATTTGAGTAAATTCAATTCCTACATATCTATTATATTTGCGGCAATTTTCTTAGTTAGCTTAGTGTCTTGCGAATACTTTCAACCTAACTCAAGCAAAACAAACTTAGCAAGGGTTGGATCAAAAATACTCTATCTTGAAGAAATTGATTTTTCAGATAAAGAATTTGAATCTAAAGAAGATAGTTTACTTTTTTTACAGAGGGAAATAGACAATTGGGCTTTAGAAAGACTTCTTGTAGAAAAAGCAAAATTTAACCTGACTCAAGAACAGCAAAAAGAGTTTGATGAGATGGCTGCTAAATACCGAGTAGAGCTATACTCAAAAGCTTACCGAGATGCACTTATCGAAAAAAGAATTCAAGCTTCATTTTCTGATGAGGACATTGTAAATTACTATGAAGCTAATAAGCATAACTTTCGTCTAAATGAAACTTTACTTCAATTAAGATACCTTCAAATCAACCCGAATTTGAATGATATAAATGAAATAAAAAATCGATTTAAAAGTTTTACAGAAGAGGACAAATCATTTTTAGACAACAGAAAGCTTGAATACAAGAATTATCAAGCAAACGATTCGGTTTGGTTAAGAGCAAGAAATGTGTTCAAAGACATACATTT
>SKIG01000018.1 GCA_007116535.1 Psychroflexus sp. | reverse complement strand
TTAAGATTAACTCTATTTTTGGATTTAAATTTGATAACTTTTCAAAAAACCAAACAATTTAATCTTTACATTTGTAACAAATACTCAAAATATGACCCCAAAGATATTAATAATCGGTGCATGCGGACAAATTGGAACGGAATTATGCATTGAATTACGTCAAATTTATGGCAAAAACAATGTCATAGCTAGTGATATTCGTTCAGGAAGCGACGCACTAATGGAGTCAGGTCCTTTTGAAATTTTAGATGCAACCAATTTGGATGCTTTAGAAAATATAATTCTTCACTACGAGATAGACGATGTTTACTTAATGGCTGCAATGCTGAGTGGCACCGCTGAAAAGTTCCCAATGAAGGCATGGAATTTAAATATGAACACCCTTTTTCATGTACTCAATTTAGCAAAAGAAGGAAAATTGAAAAAGGTGTACTGGCCATCGAGTATAGCAGTTTTTGGACCAAGTACCCCCAAAGATAATACGCCTCAACAAACCATCATGGAACCTTCTACAGTTTACGGAATTAGCAAGCAAACAGGCGAGCGTTGGTGTGAGTATTACCACAAACGTTATGGAGTAGATGTGAGAAGTATTCGCTATCCTGGTTTAATTAGTTACACAACTCCTCCAGGCGGAGGAACTACAGACTACGCTGTTGAAATCTTTCATGAAGCAGTGGATAAGGCAAGTTATGATTGCTTCTTGAATGAAGAAACTTCCTTGCCAATGATGTATATGGAAGATGCTATTCGTGCAACAATTCAATTAATGCAAGCTCCATCGGAAAAAGTCAAACAACGTTCTGCTTACAATCTTGGTGGAATTAGTTTTACACCAAAAGATTTAGCAGCTGAGATAAAAAAACATATCCCTGGCTTTGAAATCACTTACCAAGCTGATTTTAGACAAGCAATTGCCGATTCGTGGCCAAATAGCATAGACGATTCTGTTGCTACAAACGATTGGGGCTGGTCGCATAAGTACGAACTTCCTCAAATTGTAGAAGTTATGCTTGCGGGAGTAAGAAAGCAAGAAATAGCAACTTAAAATAGATTGACTTATGGATTTTAGCTCTAAATTACCCAACGTAGGACAAACAATTTTTACCACCATGAGTAAGTTGGCAAATGAATACAAAGCCATAAATTTGTCTCAAGGTTTTCCAAATTTTCCTACAGACGTAAAGCTTAAAGAGCTAGCTCAAAATGCAGTTGCTGAAAATCATAACCAATACGCTCCTTTACAAGGTCTGCCTAAGTTAACAGAAAAAATCATTGAAAAAACCAATACGCTTTATAATTCAACCTATTCTAATGAAGAAGTTTGTGTAACCGCAGGTGCAACCCAAGCTATCTTTACGATTTTCTCTACTTTTTTGAAGCCAAGTGATGAGGTAATCATCTTCAAACCTGCCTACGACTGCTACGAACCTGCCATCGAATTAAATAATGCAATTCCTGTTTTAGTAGAAATGAAGGCTCCTTCTTACTCAATTGATTGGGAAGAAGTCAAGCAACTTATTACTTCCAAGACAAAGATGATTGTGGTCAACAATCCACATAATCCCTCTGGGAAAGTATTCACTTTAGAAGATATGCAAGCTCTTGAAAATATTGTAAAGGATACTAATATTTTGGTTTTAAGTGATGAAGTTTACGAACACATGACCTTCGATGGGAGTTCTCATTTGAGTGTAGCAAAATTTCCTGAACTTCAAAAAAGAAGTTTTTTGGTTGCCTCTTTCGGGAAAACTTTTCATGTAACAGGATGGAAGCTTGGCTATGTACTTGCACCAAAAGAATTGATGGAAGAGTATAAAAAAGTACATCAATACAATGTGTTTTGCGTCAATCACCCCATGCAAGTAGCCTTAGCTGAATATTTGGAAAATTCTGAAAATTACCTTCAACTTTCTGATTTTTACCAACAGAGAAGAGACTTTTTCAATTCATTTTTGGCTCAATCTTCCTTTGAATTTACACCTACTCAAGGCTCTTATTTTCAATTGGCAGATTATTCTAAGGTGAGTGACTTAAAAGATACCGATTTCTGTCTTCACTTAATTAAAGACTACGGAATTGCAGCAATTCCTGTTTCAGTTTTCAATAAAGATGAAAAATGCCGAAAAGTAATTCGTTTTTGTTTTGCAAAAGATGAAGAAACACTTACTAAAGCAGGAAAGATTCTCGCTAAAATCTAAAATTTAGCTTTATTCACAATTATTGGACGATGTAACAAAAGTTACCTTCAGTACTATTTCTCACCTTTATTTTTGCACTTAAAATAAAAGGTATGAAAAATAGAATTGTTCGTTTTGTAGCTGGAACTTTTGTCTTGATAAGCTTGTTGTTAGCAATCTATGTGAACATTAACTGGTTGTGGTTTACAGCCTTTGTAGGAGCAAACTTGCTTCAATCTTCGCTAACACAATGGTGTTTACTTGAAGATATTTTGAGTAAATTTTTTGGAATCAAAAACTAAATAAAATAGTAAAATCTTCATTCCTGCCTCAGCTTTCATAGAGAGCTTAATGCTTTATGACTAATAGTTTCGTAACTTTGGTTACATTAGTTTTGTATGAAATATACTTTCTTTGAAAAAAAAATAGAAAACTATGGATTGGATTCTCGAACCTTGGCCTTGGTATTTGTCAGGCCCACTTATTGCTTTAACCATGTTTGTATTGCTTTTTATAGGAAAGCAATTTGGAATGTCTTCTAACCTTCGTACAATGTGTAGTATAGGGGGAGC
>SKIG01000247.1 GCA_007116535.1 Psychroflexus sp. | reverse complement strand
GTGCAGTGAAACTTTGCTGTAATTGAAGCCCCACATCCATTGAAAAAAGACATAAAAAGACGAAAAAAGAAGGAAAAGTTTAAACCAAAGAATACCTTTTCTAATTGTATATTTTATGATTAGCTTGAATATCCTTCGCAACACTAAAACACCAACCAATACATAAAGACAGTCGCCCACAGAAAAAGGAATCCATCCAAGTATAAAATGAAGCAGACGTGAGCTTACTATAAAAAAACCTTCTGTATAAATCCATTGTGTTAATGAAGGAAAAAACCTAAAAAGCTGTCCTACAATTACAGTTACAACTAGACTTATAGCTATAAATCGTTCGAATTTAGATAGACTTTTCCACATAGAACAAAGATGCTAAAAACTTGAACAAGATAGATGATAATTGATGTTTTTTTCATAATTATAAAGCTTACCTTTGCAACCAATTAGAATTCAATAAAAATGAGCGCAATTGTTGCTATTGTAGGGAGGCCAAACGTAGGAAAATCCACTTTTTTTAATCGATTAATCAAACGTAGAGAGGCTATTGTTGATGCTGTAAGTGGCGTAACAAGAGACCGTCATTACGGTAAAACAGATTGGAACGGAAAAGAATTTTCTGTTATCGACACAGGAGGATATGTCATCGGAAGTGACGATGTTTTTGAAAAAGAAATCGATAAGCAAGTAGAGTTAGCAATCGACGAAGCTGATGTAATTATTTTCGTAGTTGACGTGCATGAAGGAATTACTCCTGCCGATGAGGACGTAGCTAAGCTTTTGCGTAAAGTTAAAAAACCGGTAATTGTTGCAGTTAACAAAGTTGACTCGAATAAGAGTTTCTTAGACGCTACCGAGTTTTATTCCTTGGGACTAGGTGAATACTATACTATTTCAGCTATCAATGGAAGCGGATCTGGAGAATTATTGGATGCGGTTGTAGAAGCTTTACCTAATCTACCTGAAAAAGAAGAAGAAGAGGTGCCAAGATTTGCAGTAGTTGGAAGACCAAACGCAGGAAAATCATCTTTTATAAACGCCCTTATTGGTGAAGATCGCTATATTGTTACTGATATTGCTGGAACAACAAGGGACTCAATAGATACACACTATAATCGTTTTGGGTTTGACTTTAAACTTGTAGATACGGCAGGAATTAGAAAAAAATCCAAGGTGAAAGAAAACTTGGAATTTTATTCTGTGATGCGAAGCGTTCGCGCTATTGAACATTCCGATGTGTGTATCATAGTTTTCGATGCTAACAGAGGTTTTGATGGTCAGGTTGAAAACATTTTTTGGTTAGCAGAAAGAAATAGAAAAGGTATTGTAATTCTTGCCAATAAGTGGGATTTAGTTGAAAAAGAAACCAATACCATTAAAGCTTACGAACAAGAAATTAGAAACCGAATAGCACCATTTACAGACGTGCCTATTGTATTTATTTCAGTTTTAAACAAGCAGCGAATTTTCAAAGCAATAGAAACCGCTGTTGAAGTATATCACAACAGAAGTAAGCGTATCAAAACAAGTGAGTTGAACGAGATTTTATTGCCAATTATCGAGCAAAATCCACCACCTGCTTATAAAGGGAAGTATGTGAAAATCAAGTTTATTACGCAACTTCCGACACCACAACCTCAATTTGCATTTTTCTGTAACTTACCTCAATACGTAAAGGATCCTTACAAGCGATTTTTAGAAAATAAGTTACGTGAATATTTTGATTTTAATGGCGTTCCCGTTAGTGTGTACATGAGAAAAAAATAGTAAATGGCATCTGAGCAAATTACTACATTGAGTATTTTTAAATACCCGAATTTTCTAGCTAAAGTTTGGGCATTTGGAATGATGCAATTTGCTCACAATTCTCTTCAAAAAGCAGAGGGATGTAGTTTCTACAAGTTAATGGGAAGTGGAAAAGAAAATTTTAATCCATTTCCTGATTGGTCGGTGTATGCTGTCCTGCAAGTGTGGGAAAACCATGAAAAAGCAGATGCATTTATTCATCATAGTAAACTCTTTCAAGGCTACTTCTCCAAGTCAGCAAAGCACCAAATATTGTATATGAAATCTATACAAGCAAGAGGGGAGTGGAATGGAGGAAATCCCTTTCAAAAAGCTTCTCCTGATGAAGGAAAGCCCATGGTTTGTGCAATTACTCGAGCTAGTATCAAATGGAGTAAGATGCTAACCTTTTGGAAGTTTGTACCTACCTCACAGAAACCATTGCTCAATGCATCAGGTTTGGTCTACACCAAAGGTTTTGGCGAAGTACCTTTTGTTGAAATGGCAACTTTTAGTATTTGGGAAAATGCGAATAATCTAAATCAATTTGCTTACCAAAGTCGCGAGCATGTGGAAGCAATAAAGAAAACAAGAAACATTCAATGGTATAAAGAAGAGTTGTTTTCGCGGTTTCAACTAGTAAAATCGGAAGGCAATTTACTAGAGTTGAACGTTGATTAGTCAGAAGAGCTATTTTTAGACAGAATTTTCTTTATTAACGTAATTTGCGTGAGGGATAGTAGTGGAAAGCCCACAGCGAGGTACGAGCGAGGACTTGCAGCGGATAGCCCGGTCTCGTTTGCAAAACGAGGCACGCCCTCCAAAAAATCATAAAATTAGTACGTGTATTCTTGTTTCCAATTTAAATAATTGTTTAAATCCTTGATGAAACTCTTTAGCTATTGTATTTTTGTGTCAAAATTTAAAAATTATGATTAAAAAGTTTGCTTTAGCAGCAATGGTGGTACTTGTTTTTTCT
>SKIG01000153.1 GCA_007116535.1 Psychroflexus sp. | reverse complement strand
CTTGGCGCACAAGGAATGGCAGAATTACTTAAAAAAGAAGAGGTTATTCTTAAAGATTGGTTACATTTTGAAATCAGCAACAAGAATTATACTATCTTGCAAATCCATAAAACGAAAGAAGAATACATACAAAGTCAAAACTAATGTTCAAGGATAAGAAAAATAACCCCACTGAAGATCTAAGAAAAGAGCAAAATAAAATTGCTCAAGGAACTACTTTTAAAGGTGAAATATTTTCTCAAGGAAGCTTTAGAATAGAAGGTACTGTTGAAGGCAGTCTTACTACAAAAGGTAAAGTTGTAATTGGAGAGACTGGTTTCGTGAAAGGAAATATTGACTGTCAATATGCAGATATTGAAGGTAAATTTTCAGGAAGTATGAAAGTAAATGCTACATTGAGTCTAAAAGCAAAATCTCATGTTGAAGGAGAAGTAGTAACAGAAAAACTAGCTGTTGAACCTGGAGCTATTTTTAATGCTACCTGCGCCATGAAAGGAGTTAAAAAGTTGAATGAAACCACCTCAGAAAAAGAAAAATCCAAAAAAGAACAAACCGCTTAATCAGTGGATTGTCCTGTCTAGTATTGCATTTCAAATGGGAGGCACGCTGCTTGTTATGGCATGGCTTGGCGGAAAGGTAGATGATAAATTTGATTTCCAAAAACCTTGGTGGACAATCACTTTTGTAATTTTTGGTGTGATAATATCCTTGTATTCTGTCTTGAAACAACTAAAAAAATTAAATCAACAACAAGAAAAATGAATAGTCTGCGTTCTGCTGCTTCTTTTTTTATGATTTTTCTAGTGTCAGGTTTAGTAAGTTATTTTTTACATTTATTTGTAGCAGAAAATCCTTCACAAGATGTGGTTGATTATATTCAATTTAGCTATTATTTTTCTTTTGGTCTTGGATTGATTTTTACCCTTCCTATTTTACTTCTTAAAAAACACATTCCAAACCAACTTGGTTACATTTTTTTATCATCTTCATTTGTTAAATTAATTATCCTCATGATTTTAGTAAAATTTGATCAATTTGTTTTAGATAAAAGTGAATTGTTGCATTTTTTTGTACCCTATGCCATCAGTTTGGGCATTGAAATCTTTTTTATTTCAAGAGAACTGAGAAATATTAACTAACACAAATTGAGCTGTTTAACTATCTGTTTTTTTATTTTGTAATATTCTTACTTAAAATGTATTTTGTTCATTATTTATGTATTACATTTGCACCCGAAAATTGAACACATAATTTACCTAAAATGCGTAAGGAAAATATTGTTAAAAACTTACTGTTCGCACTTGTACTTTTACTATCCTTTAACGTTTCAGTTATCGCAGGAGAAAGCGAAGGTAAAGTAAATACAAAATCAAAGGTCAAAGAATATATTGATCATCACTTACAAGATTCATACGATTTTACGTTTTATTCTGATGGCGAAACAGGAGAGCATTTTGGGTTTTCTTTACCGATAATCCTAATCCATGACGGATTCAAGGTTTTTTCTTCATCAAAATTTAATCACGAAACTACAGTTGCAGAGGTAGATGGTAATTTCTACAAAGCTTACCACGGAAAAATATTTATTACAGACGAAGCAGGAACCATTACTAAAGATGAAAACGGAAAAGTAACCAACGAGAAGCCTTTGGATTTCTCTATTACCAAAAATGTTTTCTCTATGTTGTTGGCGTCAATAATTTTGTTGTTGATGTTTACAAAATTGGCTAAGTCTTACAAAAAAGGAGCTATTCCGACAGGATTTGGAAGAGTGCTTGAGCCATTGGTAATTTATGTAAGAGATGATATTGCTATTCCAAATATTGGAGCAAAAAAACATAGAAAATTTATGGGCTTCTTGCTTACAGTTTTTTTCTTTATATGGGTCTTGAACTTGATGGGGATGACTCCGCTTGGAGTAAACGTAACAGGAAACATTGCTGTGACTGCATGTTTGGCGCTATTCACTTATTTGATTACTCAATTTTCAGCAAATAAAGACTATTGGAAACACATTTTTTGGATGCCAGGAGTTCCTGTGTTGATGAAAATTGTTTTAATTCCTATTGAATTGTTGGGAACACTTACAAAGCCTTTTGCCTTAATGGTTCGTTTGTTTGCTAACATTACAGCGGGACACGTAGTGATCATGAGTTTGATTGCTATGATTTTTATTGGAAAAAACATTGCCGTAGATGCGCCAATTTCAATTTTCTTAACCTTGTTTATTTCGGTGATAGAATTATTGGTTGCTTTCTTACAGGCATATATATTCACGATGCTTTCAGCTTTATTTATCGGATTAGCGGTAGAGGAGCATGAGCATCACTAAAAGAGAGTTAGATTGTTTAATAATTATAAATTTTAACGTATGGAAATTCCAGCTTTAGTAGGAGCAGGTTTATTAGTAATTGGTGCAGGTCTTGGTTTAGGAAAAATCGGAGGAGCTGCAATGGAAGCAATTGCAAGACAACCAGAAGCTTCAGGTAAAATTCAAACTGCGATGATTATTATCGCAGCACTTTTGGAAGGTTTAGCATTCGCTGCTTTAATCCTTGCATAAGTAAAACCTTATCATGCTTTGTCAACGGTTGGTTGACAAAGCATGATTAAAAATTTATAATCAAATTAAGAATTACAATACATGGAAAAGTTAATCGATGATTTTTCGTTTGGTCTGTTTTTTTGGCAAGCCATAATTTTATTAGTATTAATTGCGCTTTTAGTAAAGTTTGCTTGGAAGCCAATTCTTGATGCTTTAGAAGCAAGAGAGCAAGGTATTGAAGACGCACT
>SKIG01000046.1 GCA_007116535.1 Psychroflexus sp. | reverse complement strand
TATTTTTGATTGTTACTTTTTTACTTGCTATAGTTTATTTTAGAGTGAGTTCAGATTTTTTCTTTGACACCTGACTTCATTTAGAACTCAAAAACTTGCTTATTCAAACAGCATGCTTCAATAGCTATAACTATTTCGTATTTATTTCTTTTGCACACCAAAGATGAGACGAAATCTTCAAAAAAAAAATGATATGTATCATGTAAATAACTGATAGGTAATTATTCCTGGGTTTTTCAGGTTTCAGTTGATAAGAGTAGTATACTAAATTAACTTCGAAGAAATGCAGTGGTATTCGGACCCTCGTTAAACAACAAATCCAATATGCTTAGATTAGGTATAAAGCCATGTTTGGCATCAAAAACTTGTATGTATTCGTTTAGTGTTTGGATGGGTTTTCTTTTGGCAACTCCAAGGTAACGCAGGTCATGAGAGTCTTTGATGCTTGCTTCGTATTTTTTGGTTTTTTCAAAAGGTAAATCAAGTTCCAATAAATTCAGAATACATTTCCATGTGGCTAAATTAAAATCTATCAAATGAGTAAATTCTTTGCTGTAAAGCTCCTCGAAATCATGCTCGTAAAATTCGTAGTATGGCGAAGTTCGATAGGCAATCTGCAATGACTTTAGGTGTGTTTTTTGCCAAGCAAAGCTATTGTCAATCAATACGTCAGCCATTAGTTGGCGTTCCTTTTGAAGGTCTTTTTGGTGTTTTATAGGAATGTTCAAAAGCAGTTTACCATTCGCGCCATAAATATATTGGCGAGTGCGATAAGTTTGCTTTTGGTAGTTATCGCATACTTCAAAAGTTAAGCTTTTTTCATCTACAAGTTTAGACAACAAATCGATTGGTCCGAAGTAAGTCGGAAGAATTACACTTGTTGGCATTTATTCTTTTTGTTTTTTCTTTCTGAATAAATTGAAACCAAAGTAGGCAAGCAAAAGAATAGCAAAGTAGGGGAAGTAAGAAGTGCGTTCTCCTTCTCCTTTTACTGTTGTAAACATTCTGTCCCAACGAATTTTGTTGATGCCACTTCCATTAGGGTCGATGCTTAACCAAATGAAAACAGGTTTTCCAACAATGTGATTTTCTGGAACGTACCCCCAATAGCGACTGTCTTCACTATTATGTCGGTTATCCCCTTGCATCCAATAGTAGTTTTGTTTGAAAGTGTAGGATGTAGTCTCTTCTCCGTTTAGTAAAACCTTTCCATCTTTGAAGCTCAGTTGTTGCTGTACGCCCATTTCTTTACCTTCATAAACTTCAATGATTCGTCTGTAGAAAGCGAAACTTTCTTCATTTAACTCAACTGTGGCATCAGCTTTTGGAATATAAATTGGTCCCATTTTATCTCGGTTCCATACTTTTTTACCGTTGTTTGGGAAAATCACTTTCTTATTTAATTCTCTTGTCCTTCTATTTTCGGTTATTTCTTGGTAAGTAGCAGGATAAATATACCTTTTGATGTTAGCAACGTTGGGATGATTTTTGAAAGTTTTTAGTGCATCTTCAGAAATCGCCTGAATTAAAAATTGATTTTTATTTTTATTGTAATAAGTCAAACCATCTGTTATATCATAACGTGAAGCTAGAAAATTGGAAGAAAAAACTTCGTTTCTTGCATCTACAATGTACGAATACTGAGGTTTGGCTCTTTCGTCGAATTCAAGAATTTCATCATTGATATAAATGATACCATCTTTTATCGCTAATGAATCTCCAGGCAATCCAACCGCTCGTTTTACATAGTTGGTTTTCTTATCAATAGGCTTGTAGTAGTGTTTTCCTGATTCATCTCGAAACATTCGAACTGTGTCGGTTGGCCAATTGAAAACAACAATATCGTTTTGTTGTACTTCCTGAAAACCAGGAATTCTGAAGTAGGGCAATTTCACCTTATTCCAATAAGACTTATTTTTTGTTAGCGGAATACTGTCATGAACCATCGGTAAGGCAACAGGAGTCATAGGTGTTCTTGCTCCATAGTGAAATTTACTTACAAATAAGAAATCCCCAACTAATAAAGATTTTTCAAGAGAAGAAGTAGGTATGGTAAATGGCTGCATTACATAGGTGTGTACAATTGTTGCAGCAATTACAGCAAATACAATCGATCCGACCCATTCATTCTTTTTTTCCTCTTTTTCGATTTCTTTATTTCCAATATATGTTGTGTCAGGAGAATAATTCAAGTAGTATAAATACAATCCTAAACTTAAAACCGCTAAAAACTTATCGAGTTGCTTGTCTTTGCCAAAAACAATAGCCGCATTTACCCATAAAACAGGAAACATGAGCAAATTGATTACAGGAATAAATAAGAGCACAACCCACCATTTAGGTTTTTTGATGATACTTAGGAAAACAACCGCATTGTAAACAGGAACAGCTGCTTCCCAAGCATTTCTTCCTGTTAACTTATATAATTTCCAAGTTCCTAAAAAATGAATAACTTGTATGATTAAAATAAAAAGTAAAATATCTGTAAAATTCATAAGTACGCTTTTACGCCATCAATTGGCTTAATACATTTTTCATGGAGTAAACACCACTTTTTTCTTGTTTTGCAAGCCATTCAGCTGCTATCACAGCTCCCAAAGCAAATCCATCTCTTGTATGAGCTGTATGACTAATTTTTAGTTCGTCTATTGCTGAATTGTAGCTAACATGGTGAATCCCTTTTACATCTTCTATTCGTTCGGCGTAAATTGGCAATTCATTGGTTTTAGCTTTTACTTCTTCGTGAATCCAGTTGTTGTATGATGTATGTTGTACAACTTGCTCCGCTAATGTAATTGCAGTTCCGCTAGGAGAATC
>SKIG01000011.1 GCA_007116535.1 Psychroflexus sp. | reverse complement strand
GGAATGATTGTTTCTAATCATTCATACGGTACAAGTCCTGCACAGGCTGAAATTTGGCAGTTTGGAGCTTACCTAAATATCTCAAGAAGTGTAGATTTAATTACCAATTCAGCTCCATACTATTTACCTGTATTTGCAGCAGGAAATAGCAGAAACAATTCACCATCTCATAATCCTTCAAAGAATGGATTCGATTTACTTTTAGGCAGACAAGTTGAAAAAAATATTCTAACAGTAGCTAATTGTCTAACTGTTGACGATTATCAGGGTCCTGAAAGCGTAGAACTTTGGATTACAAGTAGCTGGGGGCCTACAGATGATCTCAGGATTAAGCCTGATATTACTGCGAAAGGAAGACAAACCTTGTCTACATTTCACTCTGCAGACAATGCCTACGGAACAATCACAGGAACATCAATGGCTTCACCTGTAGTTGCAGGAACAATTATGCTTCTTCAAGAATTGCACGATGATTTATATGACGATTACATGTTATCTCACGAAGTCCGAGCCCTACTAGTAGGCACAGCACTTCCTGCAGGTGAATTTGGCGCTGCTCCCGATGTAAAATTTGGGTTTGGTTTGTTAGATGCTTCCGCAGCTGCTAAAGTTATTCTTAACTCAGGGTTTACTTCTTTTTTTGAAAACATTACCCTTGAGAATAATCAAACTTACACAGAAACTTTTAGTTCTATAGGTGGTGATACTCCTTTGGAAGTGACAATAGCATGGAATGATCCTGCGGGATTTATTCAAGAAAATGGGGTTATTGATCAAGACGAAGCCAGATTAATCAACGACCTTGATATCAGGATCTTTGATCAAGAGGGGAATGAATTTTTTCTTTATTATATATTGCCCTTTTCTGAAAATTATGCTACTGCATCTGGGGATAATACCAAGGATAATATTGAAAAAGTTCATATTCCTAATCCAACGGGAGATTATACAATTCAAGTTTCACACAAAGGTTCTTTAGTCAATGGGAACCAAGATTTTGCCATTGTGGCTACAGGTGTTAATTTCTTCCCCTACAATGTTCTTGCATTGGATAATAAAAAAGTTGCTTGCTCAGGTGATGATGTTGAATTTGAGTTTGAATTTTTGGCATTACCCAATTTTTCAGGTGAAGTCGTTTTTGAATTATCAGGTCTGCCTGATTCAATCAATTCTAATCTTTCTTTGACCACCGCCTCCTCTGATGTAACAATCACTTTGAGTATGGATAATTTATCTTCAGTTTTGCCGGGTGAATATGAATTTACAATTGAAACTATACAAGATGAGTTAACTTTGATCCGTAATTTTTCATTATCTATACTTGAAGATGAAAGTTTTGATGAGCTTAATTTTATTTTTCCACCGAATCAAAGCTCGGACATTCGTCTTAACCCTAAGTTTAGGTGGACAACTGTTCCCTCAGCTCAAGAATATACTATCGAACTAGCTACGGATTTAAGTTTTCAAAACAATCTTCAATCTACAACGTCAACTATTGCAGAAGTTATGTTTTCTGAGCTTGAGCCTGAAACAACATATTTTTGGAGAGTAGCTCCAATAAATGACTGTTTAGAAGGAGACTTTACTACAGGAAGTTTTTCTACAGAAACTATTTTTTGTCAGGAAACAATTGAGTCTGTTGATACACCAATAGTTCTTGCCCCTGAAAACACAGATATATACGAGGTATCTATTACAGTTGAAGATAATTTTGTTAATCAAATTTCTAAACTTCGAGTATATTTACAAATATTTCACGAACATGTTGGTGATTTAGTTGTTAAGCTAGTTAGCCCTGAAGGAACTGAAGTTACTTTATTAAATCAAGTTTGCGAATCGGGTCAAGACATTAATGTTATATTTGATGACGCTGGAGAAGTATTTGGTTGCAATCCTGATGCGCCAACAATTTCAGGAGTCATTCAAGCTCAAAATCCACTAAGCGTCTTTATTAATGAAGAAGTAGGAGGAGAGTGGAAACTTATTGTTGAAGATCTTATTGAAGGCGATGGTGGTATGATTTTTAATTTTGGTTTGGAATTTTGTGATGGTACTGCCAATTTATCAATTGTAAGTAATTCACTAACCGATTTTAAAATTTATCCCAACCCGGCTCAAAGTAGTTTTGTGCTTCAAGCAGATTTAAATGAAGCATCTCAACTTAATGTATATGACATTAAAGGTAGGCTTGCAAAATCTTACCTTTTAGAAATAGGGGCAACTAATTTTGAAGTAGATATTGAATATTTACGTTCAGGTATTTATATAGTAGAGGTAATTTCAGGGAAAAATCGGTCAATTAAGAAGTTGATTAAGCGGTAATTTTTATCAAGAATTTTATTCCTTCTATCACATTATGAAAGAGTAACTGCCATAAATTCACAGCACATCTTTACTTTTTGAACTAGCAAAGAACAAATTCAATGAGTTAGAAATTTTTAATCACCCAGCACCCCAACCCACAAACTGCGAGTTCACGAGCCACCCACATCAGGTAAGTGAATTATTAGCGACAAACACATAACCATCCAATAACCCTTTGTGAACCTCTGTGCCTTCCTTTGCGAACCTCTGTGTAACAGTTTAGCTGCTATCAAAAAAACTCAATAGATTCTCAGGAGACACTAGGTATATACTTAAGGGATACTAGCGTCGGAGTGTATTGAATTAGTATTTTAACTACAAGTCAACTTCAATGAGATATCAATTTTTAATTGCGTAATCAAATTAATCCCGTTAGCAAAGTGCTACGGGACAACCGATAACAGACAACCTGCCTGCATACGCAAGTCAGGCAGGTCGACAACTGATAACCGATAACCGAT
>SKIG01000087.1 GCA_007116535.1 Psychroflexus sp. | reverse complement strand
ACCTGAACCATTTAAAGATAATCCAAGAGCCCCATCTTCGTATAGTTCTTGAACATTTGAGGTGGTTGCAGCTGCTTCATTAAAAGTAGTAATATATAATAGGTTATTTTGCTCATCTATACCTTCTAAATATGCGACACTCCCATCTTCATTTTCGATAACTAAATCAATGTTATTTTCTAAAGCAAAAGCAATAGCTTTTTGTTTATTTTGAATCGTAGCATTTCTGAATTCCTTTGCTTGCTTATTTATTAGTACTTGATCATAACTATCAATAATCTTTTTTTTACCTGTAAAAGTCTGAGCGTCCAGTTGAAAGAAACTTAATACTAAAAAAACATAAAATAGTTTATTGAGATGATTCATCTTCATTTATTTAGTGGGGATAACGATAAGTTTTAGATTACTCATTAATTAGTATTGTACTATTGTAATTATCCAAATTATTCTGCGCAAATTAATAAAAAAACATTTTAATCCATTATTTTTGCTAAGTATATAAGTAAATTTAAGTTTTCAATTATATTTGTCCATTAAATTAAGCATATGAAATTTATTGTATCAAGTTCTGAACTACAAAAAAAACTTCAAGTTCTTGGAGGCGTAATCAGTTCAAACAATTCCATGGAAATACTAGATTATTTTCTATTTGAAATTGAAAATAATGAACTACAGATATCGGCTTCAGACTTAGAAACAACTATGTCTGCTAAAGTTGATATTAATTCTGAAAGTGTAGGTAAAATTGCAGTTCCTGCTAAACTATTGCTTGATGTTTTAAAGACATTTCCTGAACAACCACTAACGTTTATAGTAAAAGAAAACAATCAACTTGAAATTGGCTCTAATCATGGAGACTATGAACTAGCCTATGCAAGTTCTGAAGAATATCCTCAGCCTATTGAAATAGAAGAGCCATCTAGTACCGTAATTACTGCAGATATATTATCTTCAGCTATCAATAAAACTTTTTTTGCAACGGGAAATGATGATTTACGACCTGTAATGAACGGTATATTTTTTCAATTTTCTCCTGAATCATTAAAGTTTGTTGGTACAGATGCGCATAAACTTGTGAAGTATTCTAGAGAAGACATTAAAGCTTCTCAGGAAGCTAATTTTATTATGCCTAAAAAGCCACTCAACCTATTAAAAAATATTTTATCAGGGGACGAAGGTGATGTTTTGATAGAGTATAATGATACTAATGCTAAATTCACTTTTGAAAACTTTGAATTAGTATGTCGCCTTATCGATGGTAAATATCCAAACTATGAAGCAGTTATTCCTAAAGATAATCCAAATAAGCTAGTTATTGATAGGATTCAATTTTTAAATTCTGTTAAAAGGGTTTCTATTTTCTCTAATAAAACTACTCATCAAATACGATTAAAAGTTGCAGGCGCCGAAATTAAAATTTCAGCAGAAGATATCGATTATTCAAACAAAGCAGAAGAGAGACTAACTTGTGATTACCAAGGCGATGATATGCAAATTGGATTCAACTCTAGATTTTTGGTTGAAATGCTTTCTAATTTGAGCTCTTCCTCTATCCAATTAGAGATGAGCTTGCCAAACAGAGCAGGAATTTTGACTCCAATTGATGGTCTTGAAGAAGGAGAAAAAATAATTATGCTTGTAATGCCTGTGATGCTAGGCAACTAAAAATTCAATTTCTAAGTATAAAGCTTTCTATAATGGAAAGCTTTTTTTATTGGTTAAAGCTAGTTATAAATTCAGCTATCAAAGTTTCAGCATTGATATTATTTAGCATCAATTCGCCTTTTTTGATAGTTCCATCAGGAGTTAAAAACAAGAGTTTGTTTAAGTAATTTGCATATAATTCTTTATGAGTGTCTTGTCCTATAATTTGAAATTGATTACCTAACATTTCGGGGTTATTCTTTAAGACTTTTCTCCAAACTTTAGGTTGCATATAATCAATATTAATTCCTACATACTCAATTTCAGGAAAACTTAATTTAAGTTTATTGATTTGTTCAAAACGTTTTGCATAAAAATTTGGAGAGCTTGTTGACCAAACATAAATAAGCATCGGTTTATCTACTGAAATATCTTTGATGGCAACACTTTCCCCTTCAATATTCATTAAGTCGATATGACCAATATTACTATCAACTAAAAAAGCTCTTTGAAAATCGGCTAACTTAGTTAAGTATTTTTCTTGTTCAGTAGAAAAGTTTATGTTTTCAACCACTTCCAACGCATCATCAATTTCTGATTGAGTTGAAGCTAAAATAAGTTCTCTCGAAATAAATCTATTGTAAAACCTCAGCTTCAAACTTTCATCAGAAAGTAATTCTGAAACTAATTGAATTCTTCTTTTTAAATTATCATAGGTATTTAAGTTCCAACATTCCGTATCTTCAGTAAGAATTGGACAATGCTTGGTTGATTCATTTTTAAGGTAATTGTCTAGAAACCTTAAATAACCTATATGATTCATCATACTTTTATCGTCAAAATTGACATCATCTTGGTAAGCATAATAACCATTATCTATAGATAAAGCCTTTTGCGGAAAATACTTTCTCATCAGAAAAGCAAACCTTTCTCGCATATCGTAATATTCGACATCTAATGTCTTTGTTGCGATTTCTTTAAAGTATGGGGTAAGTTTATGAGTTGATTCTAATTTTTTGAGCTGATTAATTCTTTGTTCTCTTATGGAATCCGTTTTAAAAACAAAATCATTAGGTTCTATTTTATAATAAGAAAGTATGAGGTTATTGTTCTTTTCATTTTCAAGGAAATGTTCAATCAAAAAGTTGTTTTCTTTTGAAGAATCTCCTCCAAATGTCAATGACTCGTCAAAATCTATGGTATT
>SKIG01000208.1 GCA_007116535.1 Psychroflexus sp. | reverse complement strand
TTGAAAATGGGCAACCTACTTCCCCATTCGAAAACATTGCTTTAGTTCCCGGAACAGATACACCTGTAAAAGTAACTACGGTTCGACCTGAGATACCATCTGCTTGTCTAGCTATAAATGAAGAATGGTTTGGTCAATTCAACCAAGGTCCTAATGCATCAACTTCTCCTACTAATTTTAATGGTGAAACTAAGGTTCTTGTTGCGGAGGCAAATCTGATTCCAAACCAAGTATACGAGGTAAAACTAGTAATAGCTGATGAAGGAAATGCGCGCTTTGATTCAGCTGTATTTTTGGAAGCGGGAAGTTTTGAAGTTGGCGTTAATCTTGGTTTAGATAGAACAGGAGATAATGCCGTTTGCGAAGGAGATGAGATTCTACTTGAAGTAAATGAACCTGAAGCAACCTCTATCAATTGGTTTTTTAATGGCGAGCCTGTCGATACGGATGATGATTTTCTGCTTGTTTCTGAAGATTTGCTTGGAGAAGGTACTTACTCAGTAGAAGTTGAAATTGCTACAGGATGTTCAGCTTTCGATGAAATTGAAATCGAATTCCAACGCATAGAGGATGATGAAGTTTTTGCATTAGTAAGTTGCAGCACAGATGAAAATTCTATTGTGCAATTTAATTTGTTCGATATCCAAACACAACTCGCTGAAGTTGGTGCAAATCTTTCAATTCAAGGGTTTTATTTGACAGAAGAAAATGCTATTTTAAATCAAAATCCGATTGGCTCTCCAAATGCATTTTCGCCTCAAACAAATCAAGATTTAGTTTACGTTAAAGTAACAAATCCTGGGAATTGTGAAGCTGTATTTCCGATTATACTTCAGCGAAACACTACGATTTTTGAAAGCATAACATTGGCTCAATGTCCAGATAATGAAACAAATGAGGTGCGTTTTAACGCCTCAAACATTATTACACAAATAAATGAAGAAGTTGGTTTTTTCTCAAACAGTACATGGTTATACAATACATTGAATGATGCAATTTTAGATACAAATCGTATAATCAGTGACAATATAACAATCAATGCCAATAACTTGCCCACGACTTTATATGCACGATTGCAAGATATTGGCGAGTGTAATGGAGTTTTTCCGGTTTTTATTGAGTCTGTAACTCAACCACAGTTTCTTCCCACTGAAACAGAGTTAACTTTATGTAGAAATATTGCATCAAGCATTACTTTAGATGCTTCAATAGTAGGAAATGAAGATGATTTTAACTTTTCATGGAGTAATGGAAGTACATCATCAAGTATCGAAGTTAGTGAATCAGGAAACTATACTGTTGAAGTATTGGCAACAAGTGAAATTGATGGTCAAGAGTATATATGCAGCGTAGAACGAACATTTACCGTAAATGTGACTGATATACCTACTATTCAACTTCAATTTTCTGGTAATGCTTCCACAGAACAAAGCGTACTAGTAAATGTTGTTGGAGAGGGAAATTTTGTATTTTCCCTAAACACTGCAAGCAATTACCAAACAAGTAACATTTTCAATATTACTCAACCTGAAAATATTCTATACATAAGGGACTTGAATGGATGTGGAATTATTGTAAAGCGTTTTAATGTGGTTATTTTCCCCTTGTTTTTTACTCCAAATAACGATGGTATAAACGATGTATGGAGACCTCGTGGAGGAACCCTGCCAAATACTAATATAGAAGAAATTAGGATTTTTGATCGCTTTGGAAAATTATTAACTACATTTGGTTCAAATGGGTTTTGGGATGGTACTTATCGAGGTAGTCCAATGCCTTCCAACGATTATTGGTATTGGGCAAAATTTCGAGATGGCAAAGTCCTGAAAGGAAATATAACATTAAAACGATAAACGAGTCAGAAAGATGCAATTCAAATTAGTATCCAATTTTGAGCCGACAGGAGATCAGCCCCAAGCAATTGAGCAATTAGTTAGTTCCATCGAAGCAAAAGAACGATACCAAACTTTGCTCGGAGTGACGGGTTCGGGAAAGACCTTTACCGTTGCCAATGTAGTTGAAAAAATGCAACGCCCCACCCTTGTTTTGGCTCATAACAAAACACTTGCGGCTCAGTTGTATGCTGAATTCAAAGCTTTTTTTCCTGAAAATGCAATTGAATACTTTGTTTCTTACTATGACTACTATCAGCCCGAGGCTTTTATTCCTACAACGGGAACTTATATAGAAAAAGATCTCTCAATCAACGAAGAAATAGAAAAATTACGACTCAGCACCACTTCCTCCCTACTTTCAGGTAGACGAGATGTTTTGGTTGTCGCTTCTGTTAGTTGTTTATACGGTATTGGAAACCCTGTTGAATTTCAAAAAAATGTGATTCAAGTAGCGGTTAATCAGCATATTCCAAGGACAAAACTGCTTCGCATGTTGGTTCAAAGTTTGTACTCACGTACTGAAGGAATTTTTTCACGCGGAAACTTCCGTATCAAAGGAGATACTTTGGATATTTTCCCTGGCTATGCTGACCATGCGTATAGAATTCATTTTTTTGGGGATGACATTGAAGAAATCGAAGCTTTTAATGTTGAAACAGGCGAAATAATGGCTAATTACGACCAATTGAATATTTATCCCGCCAATATTTTTGTGACATCTCCTGATACGCTCAACAAAGCTATTGACCAAATTGCAATTGATTTAGGAAAGCAAATTGAATATTTCAACAGTATTGGAAAGCCTTTGGAGGCAAAACGTATTGAAGAACGAACCAACTTTGATTTAGAAATGATCAAAGAACTTGGCTATTGTTCAGGAATCGAAAATTATTCTCGTTACTTAGACGGAAGAAAACCGGGTACACGACCATTCTGTTTATTGGATTATTTTCCCGAGGACTATTTGATG
>SKIG01000114.1 GCA_007116535.1 Psychroflexus sp. | reverse complement strand
CAATTTAAATAATTGTTTAAATCCTTGATGAAACTCTTTAGCTATTGTATTTTTGTGTCAAAATTTAAAAATTATGATTAAAAAGTTTGCTTTAGCAGCAATGGTGGTACTTGTTTTTTCTTGTGCTCCTGAGGAAAATGGATTTTATGCAGAAATAGAGGGTCTTGAGGACGGAAAGCAGGTTTTTCTAGCTCGTCTTGGTGACCAAAACAATACAATTCCTGTAGACACTACGCTTGTCGAAAATGGAAAGTTTAGCTTTAAATTTAGAAATAATGTGGTGCAGGAAATCAATTCAATTACGTTTGAGGGTGTAAATGGCAATTTGATTATTATTAACGAGGGCACGCCCCTTCATGCGAAAGTTTACAAGGATAGTATTCGTAGCTCGATGATTGAAGGAGGGGAGAATAACCTTGTATTGAATGAATATTACGGCATCTTAAAATCACTTAACGAGGATAAACTTGCATTACAAGAAGAAATGAAAGCCGCTCTTTCTAATTCAGACCAACAATCCTTGGCTCAGTTGAGAAAAAGAATGCAAGACATTGATAAAGAAAATATCGAAAAGCGTAAAGAATTAATGAAGTCTAACCTTGAATCGGTGGTTTCTTTGATGATTTTGTCTGATTTGATGCAGCAAAACAATATCACAAATAACGATGCGAAAGAAACTTTTGCTAGTGTTTCTTCAGAATTAAAAGACCATACCCTTGGTAGAAATTTACAAGCAAGAGTTTCTAAACTAAACGATACTGATGTTGGTTCTGTAGCTCCCTCATTTTCTGGACCTACACCTGATGGTGAAGAACTTGCTTTAGAAGATGTTCTTGGTAAGTTGACCTTAATTGACTTTTGGGCTTCGTGGTGTAAGCCATGTCGTGTTGAAAACCCAAATATTGTGAGCGTCTACCAAGACTACAAAGACAAAGGTTTCAATGTGCTTGGCGTTTCTTTGGATAGACCAAATCAAAAAAATGCTTGGCTTAAAGCTATTGAAGATGATGAGTTGGATTGGTACCACATTTCTAATCTAATGTTTTGGAATGAGCCTGTGGCTGTTCAGTACGGTGTTCGCTCTATACCAAAAGCTTTCTTATTAGATGAAAATGGTGTAATCGTAGCAAAAGATTTACGAGGTAATCAATTACGTGCTAAAGTAGCAGAGATTCTTGATTCGGAGTAATTATAAACGCATTAGATATAAAAAACTCAGTTGATTTTCAACTGAGTTTTTTGTTTTATAGAAATCAACGTGTTAATTAAATTATTTCTGCATTGATTCCCGCTTCAAGTATTTTTATGCATCTAGGTTTTAAATCGTCAAAATTTCCTGACTTTACCCCACATTTTCCTTTGTAGTGAATAAGCAGTGTACATTGTTCTGCTTGCAAAGGAGAATGATCACAAGTCTTTATCAATGTTTCAATAACGTGGTCAAAAGTATTGTAGTCATCATTGTACACAACAATCTCGTGCTCTTTGTCCACCTTTTCGATAACTTCAACTTCTTCTAAATACTTTTCTTTGTAACTCACTTCTAAGCTTTTGAGCAAATATAAAAAAGGAAATTTGATTACGAAATTCGATTAACAAATTTACATGCTACCCAATCATCTTTTACTATATGCTTAACATATGTCAATCCAAGGCTTTCAGCTTTCTGTTGAATTATAGGTAAATCAACCTCGTAAAAACCACTGAAATAAATGTTTCCTCCTTTATGTAAATGTTTTACATAAGTCGGCATGTCTTCCAATAAAATATTCCTGTTGATGTTAGCAATAATAGTATCGTAGTTATCTTCAATAACTTCGGCACCTCCAAGTATTACTTTTCCGGAACAATTGTTTCGCTCTAAATTTTCTGTTGTATTTTCTACACACCATTCGTCAATATCAATATAATGGTTTTCTTTGCTTCCCATCATTTCGGTAAGAATCCCCAATACGCCTGTGCCACAACCCATGTCTAAGACTTTCTTCATCTCCCAATTTTCTTCAAGAATTAATTGAATTACTTGAAAAGTCGTTGCATGATGACCCGTACCAAAGGACATTTTCGGTTCGATTATGATATCAAATTTAGCTTCTTCTTTTGGGTGAAATGGCGCTCGTATATGGCATTCATTGCCTACGCGAATGGGGTGAAAATTCTTTTCCCATTCTTCATTCCAATTGATTTGTTCGATTTTTTCTTTATGAAATTCAATGCTAAAGGAAGGGTTCCGCAAAAGTTGTATACCTGCTAACAAATCTTCTTCATCAAATTGTTCTTGAATATAAGCAATGATGCCATTTTCGGTTTCTTCGAAACTTTCAAACGCAAGTTCACCTAGTTCCGCGACTAAAATTTCTGCTCCGGGATCAAGCGGAGTTACCTTAAATTTGTAAGCTATGTAATTCATTAGTTATTTTATTTGTCTTTTATAGTAAGAGTATAACTCAAATTTGCTGTTACATTTAGTTTCACGAAGAACCTGCCTGCATGCCCTAGTCAGGCAGGACCACAAAGAAGTATATGGAAACTGCATTAAACTTAATTAACATTTTGATATTATAAGAACAATCTAAGTAGAGAAGAAAACGGTTCTCGACTTAGCCTGTCCTGAGCCATAGCCGAAGGGCTCGAACTTATAACAACGTAAAACATTGCTGTATAAGTAATTAGGAAAAAACTTAGTAAGTAGCTAAATAAATATATAAAATGCAAATATTATTTAGCAAACTAACATGTTTCCTATAATAATCTGCTTAAGCCTTCTTTATCTTTACTCTTAACGTATTTAAAACGATTTTGCAATGCTAATAAAGTCTTCTGCTTTTAGAGAAGCGCCACCAATTAGTCCGCCATCTACGTCAGGT
>SKIG01000239.1 GCA_007116535.1 Psychroflexus sp. | reverse complement strand
TTGTCTTCTTTCCATTTACCAAATGAGAAAATAACCATAATCAAAATAGCTAATCCCGAGAGTGCTCCCAAAAGTCGATTGATGTACTCAATCCAAGTGTGGGTAGCATTAAATTCTGAATACGTATGCTTTTCGTATTTTTTCCAATTATCTGCATTAAATTCTTCTCCTGAAATAAAATTAGACTGAGCTACTTTTAGCGATTCGTTATAAACGATGATTTGCCCCTTAAAATAATCTTCATTAGGCTTCCAGGTAATTTCTTCTTCAGTAGTAGGAGGGATTAGGTAGCCAAAACATTCAGGCCAATCAGGACAACCCATGCCACTTCCTGTCATTCTTACGAACGCTCCTGCAATAATTACCAAATAAACAATGGCAAGCGATATTTTGACAAACTTTCTGTACATAGTTTCTTTAATTAATTATTCCCATTTCAGCAGCTTTTTGGTGCATGTATTTTCTAGCAGGTTCGTACTCATTAGGAATTTCACCTTCTAAAATGGCTTCTTTAATTTTGCTTTTTAAAATTCCCACTTCACGGCAAGGTTCTATAGAAAAAGTCTCCATAATTTCGGCACCTGAAATAGGCGGTTGAAAATTACGTATATGGTCTCTTTCTTCGACTTCCTTCATTTTTAGGCGGACTCTATTGAAATTCTCGTGGTATCTTTTGAAGCGTTTTGGGTTTTTGGTAGTAATATCTGCTTCACATAAAGTCATCAAATCTTCAATATTTTCTCCTGCATCGTGAATGAGGCGTCTTACAGCTGAATCGGTTACTTCTTCATCTACAATAGCAATAGGTCGAGAGCTTAATAACACCATTTTTTTGACAAATTTCATTTTGTCATTTAATGGCATACGCAGTCGTTTGAAAATGGAATAAACCATTTTTGCCCCCACAAATTCGTGTCCGTGAAAAGTCCAACCATTTCTCTTAGTAAATTTTTTGGTGGGTGCTTTTCCAACATCATGGAGTAACGCTGCCCAACGTAACCAAAGATTATCTGTGTTTTCTGAAATATTGTCTACCACTTCAAGCGTATGCCAAAAATTGTCTTTATGGCGTTGTCCGTCTTTTTCGTCGATACCTTGTAAGGCTGTAATTTCAGGAAGGAGAATCTGTAATAATTTGGTTTGATAAAGTAGTTTTAAACCGATGGATGGCTTATTAGAAGCTAATATTTTATTTAATTCTACAACAATACGTTCTTTGGAAACAATTTTGATTCGCTCATGGTGCTCTTTGATAGCTTTTAGTGAACCGGGCTCAATTTTAAAATTTAGCTGTGACGCAAAACGAATAGCACGCATCATTCGAAGCGGGTCATCGGAATAAGTTATTGTTGGGTCAAGCGGTGTTTTGATCAATTGCTGAGAAAGATGCTCCATTCCGTTGAAGGGGTCTACTAATTTCCCAAAATGTCCTGAATTCAATTGAAGCGCTAAGGCATTGATAGTAAAGTCTCTTCTGTTTTGATCATCTTTCAACGTGCCTTCTTCAACTGCAGGATTCCGAGAAGAAGGGTCATAAGATTCTTTTCTAGCGCCTACAAATTCAATTTCAGCATCAAAAGCTTTAAGCATGGCGGTTCCGTAAGTTTTGAAAACTTGTACTTTTGGAGTGTTCGGTAGACTTTTGGCAACTTCCTCTGCCAATTGAATTCCACTACCAACAGCAACAATATCTATATCGGTAGGAGTTTCTCTTTGTAAGTAAAAGTCGCGTACAAAGCCACCAATTACGAAGACGTCTAAACCTAATTTATCAGCTGCCTTTGCAACGTATTCAAAAATGGGGTGTTGTAATGCTTCTTTAGCAAATAAATCCATGCTATTTTCTTAATATCTGTACTTTTCCATCTAAGTCTAATTTAATAACTGTTGATGGAGGTGCTTTTTTATCTTCAAATTGAAGTGGAACAATATAATCCACTTTACTTTTTACTTCTTCCGAAATTTCTTTAAATGTAGTTGGTGTTGGTTCTCCTGAAATATTAGCTGAAGTTGAAGCAATTGGTTTTTTATATTTTTTCAACAAGTTACTTGCGAAAGTGCTTCTTATTACTCGAATTCCTAAGGAGCCATCTTCAGCAATAATATTTTCAGCAACACGAATGGCATTTGGATAAACAATAGTTGTTGGTTTTGTACTATATTTTAGTATATCGTAAGCCATTTCAGGAACTTCTTCTACGTATTGTTGCAACATTTTAAAATTAGGGACAATACAAATCATTGCCTTAGATTCTGCACGTTTTTTTAATTCGTACAACTTATCTACAGCATCAGCGTTGGTAGCGTCACAACCTAATCCCCAGACTGTGTCGGTTGGGTACAATATTATTCCACCTCTTTTTAAGGTTTGAATACAATTTTGAATGGCTTCTTGCATAAATTCAATTTTTTGCAAATTTACCTAAAATATAAGGATTATGTGTTATCCGTAATCAGCTTATACAGAAGTTGACTTTTGTTAAAGCATTATTTTTTTACAGGGCTTATAATTTTGACATCATTAAAAGCAATAGCACCTTTAATAATTCCTAAAATCACTTCATGAAGCTTGTTAATTATCTGAATACGTAGCTCACTTTTGTAATGAATAATACTTACTTCACGAGAAGGATATGGTTTTGCAAACATTCTTAGGTTATTCTTTCGTTTTAAGTCTAAATCGAGAGTATGCAGATAGGGTAGAAGCGTCATTCCTAATCCTTCATCGGCAAGTTTAATTAAGGTTTCAAAACTACCACTCTTAAGATTAAATCCTGAATTGGCAGGCAAATGAGAAGTATTGCATATATTAAGTATGTTATCTGTAAAACAATGACCGTCCTCAAGCAACAAAAGTTCATCAGGCACTAGTTCTAAGGTTGAAATCTCTTTCAAGTGGTGCAAAGGGTGTTGTGGAGCAACATAGCCTACAAATGGTTCATAATAAAGAGGTTTTTCAACGATATCTTCATGACTTAAAGGAGTGGCTGCAATTGCTGCATCTAAGTGCCCTTCTCTTAGTTTATCTAAAATAGATTCTGTGGTAAGCTCCTGGATTTTGATGGATACTTTAGGGTATTTTTTAACAAAAGTTTGAAGGAACATTGGGAGTAGGGTAGGCATAATAGTAGGTATGATACCTAGTCTAAATTCACCACCAATAAATCCTTTTTGTTGGTCTACAATATCCTGAATTCGATTACTTTCGTTGACAATGCTTTTTGCTTGATCTACGATTCGTTGTCCAACTTCTGTAAGTTCAATTGGTTTTTTTGAACGATCAAAAATCTTTACGCCAAGTTCATCTTCTAATTTTTGAACTTGCATACTCAATGTAGGTTGCGTCACGAACACACGTTCTGCAGCTTTTGTAAAATTTTTATACTCTGCTACAGCAAGCACATATTGAAGTTGGGTAATTGTCATGATTTTTATTTTTTAGCAAAAATAATGAATCCATATGTTTTTCTTATAGTTTTGTGTTTTTGTTTAGATATTATCTATGCAAAAAAAAGACAGCTTAACTAAAAGCTGTCTTTTTTTTAAAGATTTTGATGCTTATTCTTGTTCGCAGTCGTATTTTTCAAACACAGGGCCATTAAAGGTTACATTGGAGGGGTCGAGTATTTTAATTAAGCTTCCTCTTCTTTCGGTTTTAGCGCTACCTTGAACTACTTTAAATTCTTTTTTATCTTCTATAAAAATGAGCTCTTCGGCTTGAATTTCCTCATCAATGTTTTTGTATTTAAAGGTTACAAGTAATGTATCCTTAGAAAACTCACCAATAACACTTCCTGAGCGAACAACTTTTTCATTTTCAGAATAAATAAGCTCTCCGGTTACTAATTTTTCTTCTAACTCAAGGTTCATTTTTACATCTTGACCTCTAACAACTCCTGTATAGCACTTGCGTAAAACAGCCACTTCTTCTAATTCAGGTTCGTTTATATCAAGATCTAATTTTTCAACTGAGTCGTCTTCATTTATTGAATCAGATTTTTTTTCAGTTTCACAAGAGCTTATAATGATCAAGCCACACAATAAAAAACTTAGTCTAATCGCATTTAATTTAATCATTTTCATGTTTCTTTTCTTTTGGGTTGTCAATATTAATAGTTAATTCTTTTTTGTCTTCATTAAAATCCATAAATATGTGGTCACCTTCGGCAATATCAGAATTTATAATTTTTTCTGCTAGGGCATCTTCAATATATTTCTGGATTGCTCTATTAAGTGGTCTTGCACCGTATTTAGCATCAAATCCTTTTTCTGCAATAAATGCCTTAGCGTTGTCACTAATACTAAAGGTATATCCAATCTGATGAATTCGATCAAATAAGTGTTTTAATTCAATTTCTATAATTTTATTGATGTGTTCTTTGTCTAACGAATTAAATACAACAACATCATCTACACGATTTAAAAATTCGGGAGCGAAAGCTTTTTTTAGCGCAGCCTCAATAACTTTCTTGCTATTTTCTAACTCTTGTTCTTTTTGAGCTTTTGTTCCAAATCCAACTCCTGTTCCGAAATCTTTCAACTTACGCGCACCTAAATTAGATGTCATGATAATGACAGTGTTTCTGAAATCAATTTTTCTACCTAAACTATCAGTTAAATGCCCGTCATCAAGTACTTGTAATAACATATTGAAAACATCCGGATGAGCTTTTTCAATCTCATCTAAAAGAACAACCGAGTAGGGTTTTCTTCTAACTTTTTCAGTCAATTGCCCACCTTCCTCATAACCTACATAACCAGGAGGAGCTCCAATTAGTCGAGAAATAGAGAACTTCTCCATGTATTCACTCATGTCAATTCTGATAAGCGAATCTACATTCTCAAATAACTCTTTAGCCAAAACTTTAGCTAATTGCGTCTTTCCAACTCCTGTTTGACCTAAAAATATGAAGGATCCAATAGGCTTATCAGGATCTTTAAGTCCTGCTCTGTTTCGTTGGATTGCTCTAACTACTTTTTGTACTGCATCATCTTGACCGATTACTTTTCCTCTAATCAAGTTAGGTAAGTCTGCTAACTTATTGCTTTCCGTTTTCGCTATTTTATTAACAGGAATCCCTGTCATCATTGAAACTACATCAGCAATATTGTCTTCAGTGACTGTAATTTTATTTTCCTTAGAAGATTTTTCCCATTCTTCTTGCGCAATTTCAAGCTCTTTTTCTACTTGCTTTTCGTCATCGCGAAGTTTGGCAGCTTCTTCATATTTCTGTTTTTTTACAACAGTATTTTTAGTTTCTCTAATCTCTTCCAACTTTTTTTCTAAGTCAAGGATAGACTGAGGAACATTAATATTGGTGATATGAACTCTGGAGCCTGCTTCGTCTAGCGCATCAATAGCTTTATCGGGAAGGAATCTATCATTCATATACCGAGTAGTTAATTTCACACATGCTTCAATAGCTTCATCTGTAAAACTAACATTATGGTGATCTTCATATTTACCTTTAATATTATGTAATATTTCAATCGTTTCGTCAATAGAAGTAGGTTCAACAATAATTTTTTGGAACCTTCTTTCTAGTGCACCATCTTTTTCGATATGTTGTCTATATTCATCTAGTGTAGTAGCTCCAATGCATTGAATTTCACCTCTGGCAAGAGCGGGCTTAAACATATTGCTTGCGTCCAAACTTCCTGCTGCGCCACCTGCACCAACAATTGTATGAATTTCATCTATGAATAAAATTATATCGTCGTTTTTTTCAAGCTCATTCATTACTGCTTTCATACGCTCCTCAAATTGACCTCGGTATTTGGTACCTGCAACAAGGCTTGCTAAGTCTAGAGTAACGACTCTCTTATCATACAGAATACGCGACACTTTACGCTGTATTATTCGTAAAGCCAAACCTTCAGCAATAGCACTTTTACCAACACCTGGTTCACCTATTAATAACGGATTGTTTTTCTTTCTTCGGCTAAGGATTTGAGAAACACGCTCTATTTCTTTTTCACGCCCAACGACAGGGTCTAATTTTCCTTCTTCAGCCATAGAAGTTAAGTCACGGCCAAAATTATCTAACACAGGTGTTTTAGATTTTTTTGAAGTTTTAGAGTATTTTGATTGATTGCCGCTATCATAAGGATTTTTCCCTTCATCCTGAGGGTTTTCTTCAGGATATGACTCAGCTCTTGGTTCCTCAAGGTAATCTCCCTCTTGAGAAATCATTGAACGGAATTCATCTTTTACATTATCGTAGTCTACTTTGTATTTATTTAGAAGTTTTGTAATTGGGTCGTCTGCATTTCTAAGTATGCATAATAATAAATGTGCTGTATTAATTGAAGTGCTTTGAAATAACTTAGCCTCCAAAAACGTCGTCTTAAGAGCACGTTCTGCCTGTCTGGTTAGGTGCAAATTTTTATTATGCTTCCCAGAATATGACGAAAAGTCAGTAGGATTTAGTATTTCTACTTTGCGTCTTAATTGATCTGTATCTATTTGAAGAGCTCCTAGAATTTCAGAAGCTTTGTTTTCTTGATTCCTTAAAAGCCCAAGCATAAGATGTTCAGTACCAATAAATTCGTGTCCTAATCGTAAGGCTTCTTCTTTACTATGACTTATAACATCTCTTACTTCAGGTGAAAAATTATCATCCATGTCTATTTAATTTACTTTATAGTATTTAAAAAAAAATATACCATACTATTAATTTACTAAATAACAAAATAAAACTCAATTACCCTACTAAAAACAATATAATATTTACATAAAACCTTATAGTTGTATAACTTTTGTGAATATGTTAATTTAGAAAGCTATTTATTGTGATATTTACTTAAAAATTCTGTATTTTAGCAACTTGTTTAAATCAAATTATAATATATAATTTATGGCAGAAGGAGATAAATTGATTCCTATCAATATTGAAGATGAAATGAAAACTGCATACATCGATTATTCGATGTCAGTTATAGTATCTAGAGCTTTACCAGATGTTAGAGATGGTTTAAAGCCTGTTCATAGAAGAGTTTTGTTCGGGATGAATGAGCTTGGGGTTTTATCGAATAGAGCCTACAAAAAATCAGCAAGAATTGTAGGTGAAGTGCTTGGTAAGTATCACCCACACGGAGACACCTCTGTATACGATACCATGGTTCGTATGGCTCAGGAGTGGAGCATGCGTTACCAATTGGTAGATGGGCAAGGAAACTTTGGTTCAGTCGATGGTGATAGCCCTGCAGCAATGCGTTACACCGAAGCTAGAATGAAAAAAATTAGTGAAGAACTACTTTCCGATATAGACAAAGAAACTGTAGATTTCTCCCTAAACTTTGATGACACATTAGAAGAACCAACAGTACTTCCAACAAGAGTTCCTAACTTATTAGTGAACGGAGCAAGTGGTATTGCAGTTGGTATGGCTACTAATATGGCGCCTCATAACCTTACTGAAGTTATTGACGGAACGGTTGCTTATATCGATAACAACGATATTGAAATCGATGAATTAATGCAACATATTAAAGCTCCTGATTTCCCTACTGGAGGTATTATCTATGGTTATGAAGGCGTTAAAGAAGCTTTCAAAACTGGTAGAGGGCGTGTTGTCATGCGAGCAAAAGCTTCTTTTGAAGAAGTGAATGGGAGAGAATGTATCATTGTTACTGAAATTCCATACCAAGTTAACAAAGCTGATATGATTAAGAAAACAGCTGACTTGGTAAATGCAAAGAAAATTGAAGGCATTTCGTTAATTAGAGACGAGTCCGATAGAAACGGAATGCGCATTGTCTATATTCTTAAGAAAGATTGCGTTCCTAACGTTGTACTAAATACCTTATATAAACACACTGCACTTCAGTCGTCTTTTAGTGTCAATAATATTGCGCTTGTTAAAGGAAGACCACAAATGTTGAATCTAAAAGATTTGATTCACTATTTTGTTGAACACCGCCACGATGTAGTAACAAGAAGAACTCAATATTTACTTCGCAAAGCTGAAGAAAGAGCACATATATTAGAAGGTTTAATCATTGCTTCAGATAATATTGATGAAGTAATAGAAATGATTAAAAAGTCTTCTAACGCTGATGAAGCTCGTGAAAAATTGATGGAGCGCTTTAGTCTTTCAGAAATTCAAGCTAAAGCTATAGTAGAAATGCGTTTGCGTCAGTTAACAGGTCTAGAACAAGATAAACTTAGAACTGAATATGCTGAATTGCTAGAAACTATCAACGATTTAAAAGACATTCTTTCTAGTGAAGAAAGAAGAATGAGCATCATTAAAGAAGAATTGCTCGAAATCAAAGAAAAGTTTGGAGACGAAAGAAGATCTGTAATTGAATACGCAGGTGGAGAGTTAAGCATGGAAGACATGATTCCAGATGAGCAAGTTGTTATTACTATATCTCATGCGGGATATATCAAACGTACTCCTTTAAACGAATACAAAACTCAAAGTAGAGGAGGGGTAGGACAGAAAGCGACTGTAACAAGAGACGAGGATTTTTCTGAATACTTGTTTGTAGGAACTAATCACCAATACATGTTATTTTTCACTCAAAGTGGAAAATGTTATTGGATGCGTGTTTTTGAAATTCCCGAAGGGTCTAAAACTTCAAAAGGAAGAGCCATCCAAAACTTGATTAATATTGAAATGAGCGATAGAATTAACGCTTTCATTTGTACACAAGATCTTAAAGATGAAGATTATGTAAATAGTCATTATGTATTAATGTGTACCAAAAAAGGTCAGGTTAAAAAGACACTTTTAGAACAATATTCTAGACCTCGTGCCAACGGTATTAATGCAATTACTATTAAAGAAGATGATGAATTACTATCAGCTATATTGACTAATGGTAATTCGGAAGTAATGTTAGCACTTCGTTCAGGAAAAGCAATTCGTTTTGAAGAAAGCAAAACTAGACCGATGGGTAGAGGAGCTGCAGGAGTAAGAGGAATTACACTTGGAAGTGAATCAGACGAGGTGATAGGCATGATTACTGTCAATGAACCAAAAGAAGAAACTGTTTTGGTAGTATCAGCTAATGGATACGGTAAAAGAACCTTTATTGATGACCCTGAAACAGGAGAACCTATATATAGAACAACCAATAGAGGAGGTAAAGGTGTTAAAACTATCTCTATTACTGAAAAGACAGGTGAATTAGTAGCTATCAAAAACGTTACCGATAAAGACGATTTGATGATTATCAAAAAGTCGGGAGTTGCCATTAGATTATCTTTGAGTGAATTGCGAACAATGGGTAGAGCAACTCAAGGAGTACGTCTAATCAATTTAAAAGATGGAGATTCTATTGCGGCAGTTGCAAAGATTGTGATGGACGAAAATGATGAAAACATCGAAGGAACAGATACGCAAGAAGATTCACAAGGAAGTGAGAATACTACAAATGAATAAAATTAATAATAAACAATAAAGAAGATGAAAAAATACATAGTAAGTTTAGGACTTTCACTAATCTTTTCGAAAGCATCTTTTTCACAAAAAAAAGAAATTAAGTCTGCAGAAAAGGCAATGCAAAAAGGAAACTATACAGAGGCAATAGACGCATTAAAAGAAGCTCAAGCACTGAATGTTCTCGATTTAAATGACCGATGGAAGATTCGTTATTACAACCAACTTGGTTTTGCTTACAGAGGAGCTGACGAAGGTGTAGGTCAAAGTCAAGAAAATCTTGTAAAGTCAGGAGAATATTTTAAAGAAGCATTAAAAATTGATGAAAAGAATGAAGATGCTAAAAATGGTCTATTTACTGTTAGAAATGCAATATTGGACGCTGCAATAGAGGATCAGAAAAATCAGAACTTTAAAACAGCTGCAGCTAAATTGTTTGATTCCTATCAACTTGACAGAAATGACACAATTCATTTATATTATGCAGCAGGAAATGCTGTGAATGGCCAAGACTATGATACAGCACTAAAGTATTATAAGCAATTAATTCAAATGGGGTATGACGGTTCAAGCGTTCAGTATTTTGCAAAAAATAAAGAGAATGGAGAAATTGAAAGTTTTGGAGAAGATAAAGATTTTAGAGATTTATCTGTTAAATCAGGACAGTATACAGAACCTGAAGATAAAGTAACTGAGTCTAAAAGAGGAGAGATAGCTAAAAATATTTCACTTATTTATATTCAAACAGACCAAGCTGATAAGGCGATTGAATCAATCGATTTGGCTAAAAAAGAAAATCCAGGTGATGTAGCTTTGTTACAAGCAGAAGCAGATTTATACTATCAACTTGGTGATTTTGACACTTATACAAAACTAATGTCTGATATTGTTAAGTTAGATCCTGAAAATCCTGTATTATACTTTAATTTAGGGGTTACTGCAGAACAATTAGGGGATAATGAATCTGCAAAATCTTATTATGAGCAGGCTCTAGAGTTAGATCCAAAAATGGTGAACGCCTATTTGACTCTTGCTTCTTTGATCTTGCAACAAGAACAACCTCTTATTGATGAAATGAATTCTTTGGGGATGTCTGCTGCTGATAACAAACGCTACAAAGAACTAGAAGCACAAAGAAAGAAGTACTACGAAGAAGCACTTCCTTATCTAGAAGAAGCAAGTAAAATTGACGAAACAAATTTAGGTGTTTTACGAACAATGATGAACATCTATTACCAAACTGGTGAAGATGACAAAGCAGAAGAGTACAAAAAGAAAATTGATAAATTAACCAAATAGTTGATTTTCATATAAGTTAAAATGAAACGTCAATCAGGTAGTTTTGATTGACGTTTTTTTTGAAAAAAAATCAGAAAAAAATTTGACAATAAGTAATTTA
>SKIG01000141.1 GCA_007116535.1 Psychroflexus sp. | reverse complement strand
GTGAACTTAAAAAAAGGACAATTCATGAGTCCTGAAAGTATGAAACATGCGGTGACTAAAGTTAAAGATGCAGGAAACCCAAACGCAATGATAACCGATCGAGGAACCATGTTTGGATACCAAGACATGATTGTTGATTTTAGAGGGATTCCCACTATGAAAAAATTCGCCCCGACGGTTCTTGATGTGACTCACTCCTTACAACAACCTAATCAAAGTTCAGGAGTTACAGGTGGAAGACCTGAAATGATTGAAACCATAGCAAGAGCAGGAATAGTCAATGCTGTTGATGGGCTTTTTATTGAAACTCACTTTAGTCCAAAAGATGCAAAAAGTGATGGAGCAAATATGCTTGATTTACAACATTTAGAAGGACTACTTACAAGATTAGTCGCAATTCGTAAGACAATACGATCTTTTTAAAAACAGTTTTTTTGGAAAATAAAGCAAACTGACTTTTGTCATATTTTAACAAGTGTTGATGCGCTATTTTTGTGGCATCAAAACTAGAGAAGATGAGTTTGTTTACATTATATTATTTATTAGTCAACTGGACCAACGGTGCCATCGTTATGACAGTTGTTTTCGGATTAGTTATTATTGCACTTATTGGAGTGGTAATGATGCTAGCTAAAACCGATCGAAAAAAGAGTTCATAGCAATTAGTTTTTTATTTTTTACCCCAACCTATTTTTGTTTGTTTTAGGTTGGGGTTTTTAATTGTTGAAATCTAATCAGCTTCATAAATACTAAGTACTCTTGCTGAGGGATCTACTATATCTCCACACCACTTTGGCAACCATTGGTATGGTGTTAATTGAAAATGTTTTCCGTAGAAAGCTTCAAATTCTCTCATGTAGAAGTAAGCTTCCTTTGTTGGTGGAATAGTTGCAAATGAATGTTTTTTAGCTGTGAATTCTTCATCAGAAACTAAGGAATCTACATGCAATTGAATAATACTTGACCAAGACTTTTTCAGGTCACTCACGCTATCCGAAAAACCGTTTTTTCTTCGCCATAAAACCTCCTCAGGAATGATGTTGTCTGCTTCAAATGCCTTGCGAATCAAATATTTTTCCATTCTTTTTGCATCGAACATACGTTCTTTTGCAGGAATACTCATGTAGTAGCGAACGAAGTCAACATCTGCAAAAGGAACTCTAGCTTCAAGACCTGCATTTGAAATGGAACGATCGCCTCGCTTCATGTCAAAAAAGTGAATGTCTTTTAGCAAACGTACCGCTTCTTGTTGAAAAGCTTCAGGATTTGGGGCGTTCTGAAAATATAAATATGACCCAAACTCGTCCGCAGTTTCCCCTGAAAACAAAACAGTAACATCAGAATGCTGTTGAACATATTTAGCGATAAGTTGATGTCCCACCGATGCTCTTATAGTAGTTACGTCATAGCTTCCTAGCATATAAATAGTTTCTTCCAAAGCAACCAAAAATTCTTCTTCCGTAGCTAAAACTGAATGGTGCTTACTTCCTATATGTTTGGCTACTTTTTCGGCAGCTATTAAGTCAGGACTTCCCTGTAAACCTATCGAAAAGGTTTCAAGCACTTTACCTTGTTTTTTGTATTCTTTAGCTAAAATTCCTGCCACCAAACTGCTATCTAATCCGCCACTTAATAAGCAACCAACAGGTCTTTCACTCATCATTCTACGTTGAACAGCTTGCGTAAGAAGGTAGTTTATTTGTTTGCAATAAGTAGCTTCATCAGTTTCAACTTCAGGGTAATCATGCTTGTAATATGTATAAAAAGATTCAGAAGATGAAAGCCAAAAATGTGCAGGTGGGAATTGCTGTAATTCGTCACAAAAAGCCAAACTTTTGCTTTCTGAAGCAAAATAGGTTCCGCCTGAAGCATCTGAACCCATGTATAAACCACGCACTCCTAAATGATCACGTGCTACTAGATATTCTCCTGTAAGTTCATCAAACAAAACAAAAGCAAATTCTGCTTTTAACTCATCAAACATTTTTTCCGGACCTAATTCTCTATATAAATCAATCAGCACCTCACAATCTGAACCTGTGGTCAATTTGAATTGATATTTATCTGCTAGTTCTTTATAATTGAAAATTTCTGCATTTGCAACTAACCAACAATGATTTTTGTGCATTGGCTGATTACCTTTTGGAGTAAGTCCATTAATTGCTAATCGATGAAAACCGAAATAAGTTTTTTCTTGAATAGCTTTAAATTCTGAAAAGTCGGGACCGCGATGCTTAATCTTCATAAATGCATCCATCAAAAAAGATTCATCTTTAATTGAATCTATACTTGCAAAAATTCCACACATAATTTTTTGTTTAATTATTTAAAGCAAAATAGCGATAAATAAATTTTATTTTCAATAGAACAAAAAAATAAATTGAAATATTTTACTTTTATTTGTATTTGCTAAATATTATTAATTATGCTAGACAAAATAGACCGTAAAATCTTGACAATTTTAAGTAGAGACGCAAGAACTTCGTTAAAAGAAATAGGAAATCAATGCCATTTATCAAGCGCGGGAGTACATTTACGCTTAAAAAAGTTAGAAGAACAAGAAATTATCATTGGATCTCGATGCATCATAGATACCTCAAAAATCGGGTATCAAACCCAAAGTTTCATTGGCATCTACTTCGATAGAGCAAATATGTATAGAAAGGTAAGCGACCTATTAAAAAAAATACCTGAGGTTGTTGAATGTAGCTATACGACAGGAAACTTTTCATTACTCATTAAAGTGATGTGTAGAGATAACAGACATTTGACTGAGATTTTGAGTAACAAAATTCAAACTATTGAAGGAATTGCACGAACTGAAACATTTATATGTTTAGAGCAAACTTTTCAAAGAGAAATTCAATTTGAAGAATAAATTACAAGCTATGATAAT
>SKIG01000074.1 GCA_007116535.1 Psychroflexus sp. | reverse complement strand
ATTCTGTAGAAATTCTTCCCGAAGGTAGAGCTTTTATCAGAAATGTATGTATGGCTTTCGATTTACATTTAAAAGAATCAAGGCCTTCAACAAGAATTTTTTCAATGACAATATAACCTTAAAACAAGTACCCATGAAAAAGATTTTAGTTCCTGTAGATTTTTCAAAGACCTCAGAATATGCTTTGAAAACAGCAGCATTACTAGCTAAGAAAAACAATTCTGAGCTTTATGTATTGCATGTTGTAGAGTTAGCAGAATCGCTATTTGGAACAGACCAATTCAATGTAAATGATGACCAAGTAATGTTTTTTATGAAGTTAGCAAAAAAACGTTTTGCGAAGTTTCTAGAGAAAGATTATTTAAAAGATGTGAATGTAATTGATACAGTTGATGTTGGTCCTACAGCTCACGTGATACAAGAAACTACAAAAAAATTGTCTATAGATTTAGTAATTATGGGCTCAGTTGGTGCAAGTGGATTAAAAGAGGTGCTGATTGGGTCGAATACCGAAAAAGTAGTTCGTTACTCAGAAGTACCAATTTTAGTTGTCAAGAAAGATGATACTAATTTTGATATCAAGAAAGTAGTTTTTGCAAGTAATTTTGATTTAGAAAATATTCATGCTTATAAAAAAGCAGTTGATTTTGCTAAAAGTTTCAATGCAAAAATGAAGCTTCTTTATATAAACTTACCTGGAAATCAATTTTATAGCACAGAAGAGATTCGAGAACAAATGCGTAAGTTCTTGAACAAAGTAGAAGTTCCTTATGATAAAGAGAATATTCTAATTTATAATGACTATACCATTCAACTAGGAATTATAAATGGAGCAAAAGAAGTCAAAGCAGATTTGATTGCTATGCCAACTCATGGAAGAAAAGGATTATCTCATTTCTTCAATGGAAGTATTGGTGAAGATGTAGTCAACCATTCAACCTTGCCGGTGATAACTTTTAAAATTTAGTTCAACAAACTAAGTTGTTTAAATTCAAAATCCCAATGACATAGTTGTTATTGGGATTTTTTTGAATTATAAAAGTATTTGAGCTAGGAAGCTTTTATTTCCTTTATAAACCTATCTATATTTTCTACCCCATGTTTTTCAACATGTTTGATAAAAGCTGAACCAATAATTCCTCCTTTTGCATAGGTACAAGCTTGCTCGAAGCTCTTTTTTTCTTTAATACCAAAACCAACAATACAAGGATTTTTTAGGTTCATGGATTGAATTCTCTTAAAATAGGAGGTTTGCTCTTCGCCAAATCCATCAGATTTTCCTGTTGTTGAAGCGGTACTTACCATGTAAATAAAACCTTTACTAATTTCATCAATTTTGCGAATTCGCTCCTCTGAAGTTTGTGGAGTGATTAAGCAAATAAAATGGAGTCCATTGGCTTCAAAAATACTTTTATACTCTTTCTCATAGACATCTAAAGGTAAGTCAGGCATAATGATTCCGTCTATCCCTAGTGAAGCACAGCGTTGGCAAAATTTTTCGACACCGTATTGAAACATGGCGTTGAAATACCCCATAGCAATTAAGGGAATGTTTATTTCGTCTCGTATATTTTCTAATTGCTGAAACAGCTTTTCAGTGCTCATTCCATTTTGCAAAGCCACTTGTGAACTTTGTTGAATAACAGGTCCATCGGCAAGCGGGTCGCTAAATGGAAGTCCAATTTCTAACATATCTACTCCTGCTGATTGAAGCGCTTTCATCGTTGGAATGGTGTCTTCAATTTTTGGAAAACCTGAGGTAAAATATATACTCAATAAGTTGCTTTTTGAGCTTAAAACTTTGTCTATTCTGTTCATTTTAATTGATTATTTTTCTTTGTTTAATTGAAAGTAATCTATGTATGTAGCTAAATCTTTATCGCCTCTCCCTGATAGATTGACTACAACTATTTCATCTGGTGAAAACTTTCTTTCTTCAAAAATAGCGAAAGCATGTGCTGTTTCAATAGCGGGAATAATCCCCTCCGTTTTACTCAGCATCAAACCTGCTAGCATGGCATCTTCATCGGTAATGCTTATAAATTCACCTCTTCCTGAGGTAAACAAATGCGCATGCATCGGACCAATACCCGGATAATCAAGGCCTGCTGAGATGGAATAAGGCTCGGTAATTTGACCATCGGGACTTTGCATCAATAGTGTTTTACTTCCGTGAATGATTCCAACTTTTCCTAAAGCAGTTGTAGCTGCGCTTTCATCAGTCATGATTCCTTTTCCTGCGGCTTCCACAGCTATGATGTTTACTCTTTCATCCTCAAGAAAGTCATAGTATAATCCGGCTGCATTACTTCCTCCGCCAACACAAGCGACCACGTGGTCTGGAAAATCTCTGTCTTCTTTTTCTAGCAACTGTTTTTTTACTTCGGCAGAAATTACCGATTGAAGTCTCGCCACAAGATCAGGGTAGGGATGTGGACCAACTACTGAACCAATGATGTAGTGGGTGCTTTCAGGATTATTAATCCAATCTCGAATTGCTTCGTTGGTAGCGTCTTTTAGGGTTTTGCTTCCTGATTCAGCTGCGATGACTGTCGCTCCAAGCATTTTCATTCGTGACACATTTGGGGCTTGACGTTTGATATCAACCGCTCCCATATAAACGATGCATTCCAATCCCATTAATGCACAAGCTGTTGCAGTAGCCACCCCGTGTTGACCTGCACCGGTTTCTGCAATTATTCGCTTTTTACCTAGGCGTTTTGCCATAATGATTTGACCAATTGTATTGTTGATTTTATGTGCTCCCGTATGGCATAAATCTTCTCGTTTTAAGTAGATTTTTGTTTGGTAACGCTCACTTAGTCGTTTTGCAAAATACAATGGAGTAGGTCGTCCTACATAATCTTGTTGTAATTGTTGAAATTCATCTTGAAAACT
>SKIG01000205.1 GCA_007116535.1 Psychroflexus sp. | reverse complement strand
TTTGGATTTGCAGGATATCCTTCGTAACCGTATTTTCCTACGATTTGGTAATGTGCTTCTTCATAAGGGAAGCTAAATTTTCCTTCCCCATGCGCGGCCCAAATACCCAACTGAGCACCTGCTAAATTTTTCAGCATGACTGAATTGTTCTCTTGAATTTTTACAGAAGTAAAATTACATTCAAATTTGTGGCTATCGTTGTGCAACATTCTTGGTTTTTCAGAATCTTCAGGGTTAATTAACCCAAGTTCGATAAACAACTGACAACCATTACAAACTCCCAAGGACAAAGTATCTTCTCTGTTGAAGAAATTCGTCAAGGCGTTTTTAGCATTTTCATTATACAAAAATGAACCCGCCCAACCTTTTGCGCTTCCAAGTACGTCCGAATTTGAGAATCCTCCTACGGCAGCAATCATCTGAATATCTTCCAAGGTTTCTCTGCCAGACATTAAATCTGTCATGTGGACATCCTTTACATCGAATCCTGCCAAGTACAATGCTCTTGCCATTTCTCTTTCGGAATTAGATCCTTTTTCACGTATAATCGCAGCTTTGATTTTCTTTCCTGAAGGAACTTTAAGCAAATTGCCATCAAAATTTTCAGGGAAGTTAAAGCGTAGTGGCTGATTTTTGTAGTTTTCAAAACGTTCATCAGCTTTGGCAACTCCACTTTGATTCCTGTCCAATAAATGAGAAGTTTTCATCCAAACATCACGAAGTTCAGGAATACTTAATTTCAATTCTTCTTCATTATGCGTTAATTGAAGCTCATTTGATTCAACCGCTTCACCAATTTCTACAAGTTCGATGCCTTCGTTAGTTAGCATTTCTACTCCTTCATTTTTAAGTTGAAGTAAAACTCCTGCATTTTCAGCAAATAGTAGCTTTACAAGATCATTTTCTTTTAACTTAGTTAGATTTACCTTAGCGCCTACTGAATTTTCAGGAAAACACATTTCCAACAAAGCCGTAATAAGTCCACCCGAGGAAATATCATGTCCTGCAAGAACAAATTGATTTTTGATGGCTGATTGAATCGCATTAAACGCTTTTGCAAAATACGCATCGTCCTGAATGCTAGGTACTTCTTTCCCGATTGCATTTCTAATTTGTGCAAAAGAGGAACCACCTAAGGCAAATTTGTCTTTAGAGAGGTTGATGTAGTAAATTTTCTCATTCACTTGCATCACAGGCTCTACCACTTTGTTGATGTCATCACAATGTCCCGCCGCTGAAATAATCACCGTTCCTGGCGAAAGTACCTCTTGGTCAGGATATTTTTGTTTCATCGAAAGTGAATCTTTTCCCGTCGGAACATTAATGCCTAAATTGATTGCAAATTCAGATACTGCTTCAACAGCTTTGTATAAACGTGCATCTTCTCCCGGATTTTTGCATGGCCACATCCAATTAGCAGATAGCGAAACTGAAGCCAAGTTTTTTTCCATTGGCGCCCAAACAATATTGGTCAGAGCCTCTGCAATTGAATTTTTTGCTCCTGCAATCGGGTCGATTAAACCTGAAATAGGGGAGTGCCCAACTGAAGTTGCAACCCCGTGTTTTCCGTTGTAGTCCAAAGCCATAACTCCACAGTTATTCAATGGGAGCTGCAGACTTCCACAGGTTTGTTGTTTGGCTACACGGCCACTTACACAACGATCGACTTTGTTAGTCAACCAATCCTTACAAGCAACAGCTTCCAATTGAAGGACCTGCTTTAAATAATCAACAATATGTGTTTTGTCGTAGGAAACTTCTTTGTAATCTGCTGCAATACTTTTGTCTGTTAGAACTGTTTTTGGAGAGCTACCAAACATGTCTGAAAGCATCAAATCCATAGGTTTTTCTCTATTGGAAGAGCTTTCAAAAGTAAAGCGATGGTCGTTGGTTACTTTCCCTACACGATACATCGGAGATCTTTCTCGCTCAGCAATACGTTGTAGTCGGTCGGCATCTTTGCTTGGCATAACTAAGCCCATTCTTTCTTGAGATTCGTTACCTATAATTTCTTTGGCTGATAGTGTAGGATCTCCCACGGGAAGCATAGCTAAATCAATTTTTCCGCCTGTTTCTTCTACTAATTCACTCAAGCAATTCAAATGTCCTCCTGCACCATGGTCATGTATAGAGGTAATGCTATTGAGGTCACTTTCTACCATTCCACGAATAGCGTTGGCTGCACGTTTTTGCATTTCAGGATTAGAACGTTGGATAGCGTTTAATTCGATACCGCTTTCAAATTCACCTGTATCGGCTGATGAAACTGCTGCACCTCCCATTCCAATTCGGTAGTTGTCTCCCCCTAAAATGATAATATCTTCTCCTTCTGTTGGCACTGATTTGATGGCTTGGTCTTTTTTTCCGTAGCCAATTCCTCCTGCTAACATAATTACCTTGTCGAAGCCAAGTCGTTGCTCTCCTTCTTTGTGTTCGAAGGTCAGTACCGATCCTGAAATAAGTGGTTGACCAAATTTATTGCCAAAGTCTGAGGCTCCATTAGAAGCTTTAATCAAAATATCCAAAGGCGTTTGGTATAACCATTTGCGCGCAGGAAAAGCTTTTTCCCAATCTCTGTTTTCTTCCAAACGCGAATAACTTGTCATATACACAGCTGTTCCTGCAAGTGGTAGTGAACCTTTTCCGCCTGCTAAACGATCCCTAATTTCTCCTCCGCTTCCTGTTGCGGCTCCATTAAAAGGCTCAACAGTTGTTGGGAAGTTGTGTGTTTCAGCTTTAAGCGAAATCACAGAATCAAATTCTTTAGTTGCATAAAAATCGGGAACATCCGCTTGTTTTGGGGCAAATTGCTCAACCCTCGGACCATTCACAAAAGCTACATTATCTTTGTAAGCAGAAACAATTTCATTAGGATTTACCTCAGAAGTTTTTTTGATTAGTTTAAAAAGTGAAGTTGG
>SKIG01000057.1 GCA_007116535.1 Psychroflexus sp. | reverse complement strand
CAAATTTTGTTGAATTTCTTCAACCACTGAAAGAAGGTGTTTAATAGGTAAATTCGCTTGTAGAAAACTATCTATTAATGTACTTAATTGAATACGCACATCTCGAAGTGAAGCTATACTTGAAGAACGCTCAATTTTTTTAAGTAAGGAAACAGGATTATTGGTTTGTGCTGTTACTAAATCATGCTCTGTCAAAATTCCTATAATTTTTGATGCATCGCTTCCGTCTTGAGTAACGCAAAGGTGACCAATATGTTCTTTCAATAGCAATAATTGAGCTTCTGCTAAAGTCAATTCGGGAGAAACACATTTTACAGGAGAACTCATAATTGTTGTAATAGATGCATCGATGGGGACTTCACCTGTGGCAACTTTACTCCGCAAGTCCTTGTCTGTCAAAATACCTTTCGGCAAATCATTATCACTAACCAAAAGTGAGCCTATGCTATGTTTGGTCATAAGTTTTGCAGCAGTTTGAATGTGAGTTTCTATTGAAATGCAAATTGGATTTTTTGTAAAAGGTAAACTCTGAAAAAAAGAAATTCCATCGTTGGAGTTTTTCTGATTTAAGTTAGAGGAAATTAACCGACCTGCATCTTCTTTGTTAGTAGGATTTCGTGTATTTGAAGCAAAACTCTCAAGTAAAAATTGAAGCACTTGTTGATTTTCATTCAATAGAGGCTTAAACACTTGTATTGGGATGGCATACACAATACTATCTTCCTTGGCTTGTGCAGACATCATGTATTCATTTTCAGCAAAAAAGGGACGTAAACCGAGTATATCTCCTGCATCACAAAGATCAATCTTTTGTTGAATGCCGTCTAAATTAATGGATAATTCAATTGCTCCTTGTTCAACTACGTAGAAAAAATCATGTACTTTATCGGCAGTTTGAAAAAGGAATTTATCCTTGGGAAGGTAAACTACTTCCACCTCTTTAGAAAGTTGAAACAAAACTTCTTTCTCTACATATTGAAATGGTGGAAATACCAAAAGAAAATCAGCTATACGCTGAACAATCACATTTTTCATCTAATTAGTAACTTTAATCCCTAAAGTTAGAAAAAAATGTTTCAGCTTAAAATGAAATGAAATGTTTAGTGATTTTTGTCAGGCTTTTTTAATGGAATGTTGGAATAACATAGTTTTTTTCTAAAAAACGAATAGCAAGATATTGATTGAAATACCTAAATCACTAATAGAAATTTACTTATATATAAAAGCAATATCATAATCAAATCAATACAGCTAACACCTATATTCTTATACTTTCTTTACAATCACTTGTTGTGTTTCTTTACTTACAATTTGATCGAAAAACTCCTTCAAATAAGGGAAAAATTGAGCAGGGAGGATAGTTGAATTAATGCCTCCTGAAACATTTATTTTAATCTGGTTGTCTTGACCTACGGCAAAATACCTATAACTCCCAACATTTTCAGGCAATACAACGCTCGCCTTTTCAGGAACCCACTCAACTTCGTAGGAATCTGGCAGGTTAATTGTGATCATGGTACGGCTGTTTCTAGGATATGGGAAATCAATTGGATAAGTGCGTTCTTCTTGAGTAAGTGAATGCTCGGTGGTTGCTAAAAACAAAAGCGGATTGATATACCATTGGTTGCCAATTTCATCTATAGCGCTTTCAAATTCAAACGAAAAGCTAAGTGCTAATGGTTTGTCTGTTTCTTCTAAATTATCAAAACTATATTCGGATACACTTATTCCGTCATAATTATTCTCCAAATATTCTATCATATTTTCCTCCGACATTTTCGCAAAACGTCTTCTGTTTCGAAGAGCTTCATAATTTGTCATTTGTCTTCTCATTTGTCCTTTTACACTTCCGTCCTCTTCAATATCCAACACAAGAATATTAGATGTAGCACTAAGAGTTTGAGGTTGAAGCTCAATTTGATCATAGTTTTCCTCATCTATAACTACTATTCCTTTCCAATTCAGTATCTCGTCATTTAGAAGATTAGGGGCAGAATACTTATCAGAAGCATCAAACAAATAGTATGTATCATCAATAAATGCAGCTGTAATTACATAATTCATTTTGCCCAATCCCGGTGCAATAGGTATTCCATTTCTACGGGTGCTAAGTAAGACAGGATAAGCTTTTATTCCTAATTCTCTCATAAGGATTGTTTGCGTCAAGTTAATATCAGCTACACTTCCTGAACCTTCTTCGTAAGTTTTGCTTAATTTATCCGTAGCAGTAATTCCACGCTTTTCGTTCCATGTCATTTTATCTTGAATGTATCGAAAAACCTCAGTAGCCAATTCTAGTTGGTTACCATCAAAAGATTCAAAATTAGCAATATCGTCTTTCAAAAAGCGCTTTTTTTTGAGTTCACCACCAAAACCACTATATTCCATAATTTGCTTTACAGCATCTTCCCATGTCAAGTTGATGAACTCATATTCATATTCACCGGGTTTTCTAGTAGCTGTTAGTTCAAACTTTAGGGTTGTGAGGTAATTATTTATATTATGAATATAATTTTCAGGCACTATTTTTGGTAAATCTCGAGCAATTGCTCGAGTTATTTTAGTTTTAGCAGGGAAATTTGCATTATTATAGTTTGTAAAAGCAAAAGTTTCTTCTTTTTCATCATTAGTCAATTCGATTTCTTCAAATCCTTGTTGAAAACTTATAAAAAAAAAAAAATCAGGGATTTGGGTAACATATTCTGAGTAATCAACAGGAATACTAGATTGGAAATACCATGTAGGCAGATTTGTAATATATGGTGATTCTTCTTTAAAACTGTACTCGATTATAGTTCCATCTTTAATTTCAGGTAATGTAAACACCTTTTGACCAACTACATCACTTAATTCCTCTTCAAAAACATCCTTACTTTTTATACTTGTGGTAACAATTTTGCCATTCTCTAAATTGTAGGTTGTCCCTTTTATCTT
>SKIG01000096.1 GCA_007116535.1 Psychroflexus sp. | reverse complement strand
TAATTTCTTTAAGTACAGAAAACCCTAAGTTGGCGGACTTTAAAGTATATCCAAATCCAGTAAACGATAGACTATTTTTAGAAGTTGGTAATAATCAACTTCAATCAGTAGAAGTTTACAATAGTTTAGGTCAAAGAGTGATGCAATCCTCTAATGAATTGAGTCAAGGCTTAGATGTGTCTTCACTTTCAACAGGAATTTACATACTCAATATCAACACAGATAGTGGAAGTATGCAAACAAAAATAAGTAAGCAGTAGTAATTTTTTCATAGATTCAACAACCGAAAAAGCCACGCTAGTAACGTGGCTTTTTCACTTTTATACACTTGATAAATCTAAAACTCTTTAATCGCTTCACTTAAATCGTACACAGGTTGCTCATTAATATATGAAGCAAGAATACTTGCACCTGCAGCGCTTCGGTATCCACCAGCACAGTGAACAACTAGTGGTTTTTCTTTAGAAATAGTTGAAAGACTCTCACGCAAATCGTTCAGTGGATGATTCAAGGCCGAGTCAAATTTTGGATCATTAGTGTGTTCAGACTCATTTCTTATATCTACAATGGTATAATCAGATAGATTGCTTTTAAAAGCTTCAACATCTAATTTTTCAGTATTCACTAAATCAGCTTGTGTGCCAAGTGTGACAATTGCCTTTAATTGATTTTCGTAACCAATTTTAGCAATTCTAGAAAGAATTTCATCTTTTACAGAAATACTTTCAACTACAAGATAAAATTTTTCTTCTGGTTGAACGATAGCGCCTAACCATGTTTCAATTTTATCGTTTTCATTTCTAGCCATGATGTTAATACTTCCTTCAAGATGTCCATTCTTAAAATCATCTTGGGGTCTTGTATCAATAATCAAGCTATCTGAAGGGAGTTTGTTCACACCAATTTGAACGCGAATAGTAGCAATGCTAGATGCATAATTTTCTGCTCCTTCTTTATTGATATCTACATTAAAACCAAAATAAGAAGGAATAAATGGTTGGTCTTTCAGTATTTCTTCCACAAACTCTTCTTTTTCCTTGATTTGAAACGCCCAATTCCCTTGACGTTCGTTACCTAAAGTAGAACTCGGCGCATCGCTCATGTTTTTACCACACAAGCTACCTGCACCGTGTGCGGGATAAACTAATACATCATCACTTAATTCGTTGAATTTAGTTTGCAAGGTGTCAAACATTGCTTCAGCAAGCTCTCTTCTTTTTGCAGTCATGTTGCCTGCTTTTTCTCGCAAGTCAGGACGGCCAACGTCGCCTATGAATAAAGTGTCTCCAGTAAATAGCGCTTCTTCTTTTGTGTTATTGTCGATAGCGTGAAATGTAATTCCATCAGGAGAATGACCTGGTGTGTGAATTCCTTTGATTACTACGTCGCCAAATTCAAAACTATCCCCTTCATCGAAGGTTTCATGCGGATAGGAAGCACCAACTAATTCACTTACAAATATCGTCGCTCCTGTTTCTTTATGAATTTGTAGGTGACTCGAAACAAAGTCAGCATGTGGGTGTGTTTCAAAAACAGCTACAATAGTTGCTTTTTCTTTTTCTGCAAGCTCGTAATAGGCTTGTGGATTTCTACTTGGGTCAACTAAGACCATTTTTCCATGGCTAATTACAGCATAAGAATAGTGCGCTAATGGCGCATCATTAAATTGTCTAATAGTCATAGTGATAAATTTTAGTTACTCATTCTTCCAACAGCACAGCTAACAAAAGATTTAGCCTTGCTTCCAAGCGGATTATTTTCTCCGACAGCAGGATACCCCAATCGAGCGAGTTCTGTTTTTAATGAGTCTTCTAGATTTTCCGCAGCTTCGATTTTTACCAAAGCATTCTCAACATCTACGTCAACAGAAGAAACCTCTGTTAATTTAGAAATTCCTTTTTTGATGCTATTGGCACAACCGCCACATTTTAAGTTTTGTATTTCAATTGAATAATTCATTGTTTTTGATTTTTATTTAAAACATAAATATACGAATTTTTAGTAATTCATATAGCCTCCCTCTAGGTCAATTACGTGTTCAAAGCCAAGCTTTAGCATAATCTTAGCAGCCTTTTGGCTTCTGTTACCACTTCTGCAGTAAATATAAACTGTTTCTTTAGGATTAAGCCTCATAATTTCTTGCTGAAAATTTGGTGAGAAAAAATCTACATGCGAGGCATTCTTAATTTTTCCTTCGTTTACTTCAGCAGGAGTTCTTACATCTACCAACTGAACACCTTTTTTTTCGACTGCACTGCGAAATTCTGAAGCGTTTACTATTTCTATTTTTCCTTTTGCTTCTGAAGCTGATTTTTTATTGAATAAGTTGAGTATTCCCATGAGTCAAATTTTATTACAAAAATAAGTTATTTCGTACATCTTATTTGTAACCAATGTTACAGGTTGATTCTCACAAAAAAAGACGATTACAAAGATTGTTGTTTTGAAACATATTTCGCAATCGATTGGTACGAAGTTGAGCGCATAATCTACCAAATAGACACAGAGAACACAGAGTTTAATAAATTTGATAAAGAAAAAATTAAAAAATTTTAGAGAATTCCAAGCTTTCTTAGTGCACCTCCCTAAGAAGACTTGTTCTTTAGATTAGCAAAGTGAAATACACTTGTTAAAAAGAAATTATTATAAATCGAACTTTGGTTTTAAAGAAAAGTTGATATATTTGATTCAACTTACTTGCAACGAATTATGAAACTTTATACTCGATGTTCTAACTGTAAAAAGGAAATTAAACTAGTTGAAAAATCAGCAACTAGAGGAGATTTTCAGATGAAGTACGGAAGAGATATTTCAAAACAGTGTCCACATTGCTTAAAAGATAACCGAATACATGTAAACGACATAAAAGCAGAAAAAACTAGTGATTTGATTTTGTGGTTTCTGTTAGGCTCTCTTTTGATTGCTGTGATAGCCT
>SKIG01000009.1 GCA_007116535.1 Psychroflexus sp. | reverse complement strand
TACAATTGTATAACATATTCTTAATATACGCAAGATAATTTTTCACTTTTTTTGATTTATTTAAGAAATAGCCATTTTGAACCTTTCATATTTTATTCTTCCTAAGCTTTAATCTGAGTTAAACAAAAAAACTAACTTTGTAAACAAAGATATAAGCATGGTCAATATCAAAAAACAGACAGTATTTAGCATACTCATCGCTATTGGAGCAATCATTTTATTATATGATATTGCCACGGAAAATGAAATGGTTGAGCTAAAAATAGGAGGATTGGTCCTTTTGATGGTCGGGCTTTACGGGGCGACACGTCAATGGGTAGATGATAACAAAAAAGAGGATACTTCTGCAACTGAGAATCAAAATGAAGCCTCACTAATTGATGAAACACAAGATCAAGAAGAAGGGAATAAAAAAGACTAGTGGTGAAAATGAACTTTAAACTTGGTAGTAAAGTGGCTTGGGTAGATGAAGATCTATCAGGAACCATTATTGAAATACTTTCGCCTCAAAACTATTTAGTAGAAACTAATGAAGGCTTCCCTATGAAAGCCCACCAAAGTGAGCTGATTCTGTTACCCGAAAACCATTACATTCAAATAGATGCTAACGAACTTCAACAACAATTAGTTGAAAAAGAAAGAAACAATCAAAAACCACGAAGTTTTAAACGAGCTTCTAAAGAAATACCTGCATTAGAAGTTGACTTACACATTGAAGCTATTTTGGACAACACACGAGGACTCACCAATTTTGAAATGCTAAACAAACAGTTGGATACAGCGCAACAACAGCTTTATTTTGCAAGGAAAAAGCGTATCAAAAGGGTGATTTTAATTCACGGAGTAGGTGAAGGAGTACTAAAATCTGAGCTTGAAACTATTTTGCGTAGGTACGATGATATAGACTTTTACCCTGCCGACCCCTCTGAGTATGGCTATGGAGCAACTGAAGTTTACTTTTTTGAACAACAGAACAATGGATAGAAAAATAAAATTTATCTGGGATTTTAGAGGCCCTGATGCAAAGAAAATAGCTGAACATCACTGCATTCATTTGAATGAATACATTGAAAAAGAAGGACTTGACTTAAAAATTGTTGGAGAAGAACAAGTAAATGAATTTCATCACATAGCTTTTATGGTTGTCGAAGAAAGTCAGATGAAAATCCACAGGGACGCACTTCGACCTCATCGAGGGGAAGTTTATGTAGAAGCATAACTTTGAATTTTAAAAAAAGCTTTAGTAAAGAATATGACAAAAAATCAGTTTTATCAAAACCTTTGGTTTTTTGTTTGGAATTCGCTAATTTGAAAGAAAACTATTGAAATCTATTTCTCGTTTTGTACTAAAGAAAAAATCTACCTAATAATTTTATCCCGAAGGGATGATATAATAATAGAAATTGAAAGACAGGCAGATTAAAAACCCTGAAAGGGTGAAATGATTAACCCCAATTCCTAAAACAAAAGTCCGTCATTTATGCCACCCTTTCAGGGTTTTGAGTCTCTACACTATATTTTTTATAAAAATGTCACCCCTTTCGGGGTTATTTTATGATATTTATACAATTCATTCGTTATGAATGTTGTGTGAAGCTAGTTTTTTTGAGTCAATTTTTGTCGTGTACTATGATACTTTAGATAAAACTTATTTCATCATTTTTGTTTTGGCTTCAATCCATAGCGACATAAATTTTTGTGCATTTACTAGTTGGTGTTGAAGTACCTGTCCCATAAAAAATCTCTTGCGGTGTTCGGATAAATTGCTTTGAAGTGAGGAGATTCTCTCTACAAAAGATTTCGCATAATTTTTCTTACTAAAATTCTCAATAAGCAGTTTTTTTGTTCTTTTACTTGCTAAATCCCATTCACCTTCATTGCTATATAGATATAGAAGATGCTTAGCAAATTCATTCGGGTCGTCTGTAATTGAACCCGGCCATTCACTTTCATTTTGCATTCCTTCTGCTCCAATACTTGAAGTAATCACAAGAGTTTCTGTGCTAAAAGCATCTATAATTTTTCCTTTTAATCCTGCGCCGAATCGCAAGGGAGCAAGAAGCAAACGGTAATTTTGAATACATTTTTGTGCATCTTTAGCTCTGCCTTTTACTAAAAAGCCTTCTTTAGGTTGATGCAATTGTTGCACTTTTTCAGAAGAATAGGCGCCATATATATGAAGCTCAATTTCTTTGTTCTTTTTTCTAACTAAGGGCCAAATGGATGTTTTTAAATAAAGTACCTGATCCCAGTTAGGAGCGTGTAGAAAATTGCCAATAGTAACTACATTTTTTCGTTCATTAAAGCTAGGATTAGATTTTTCATTTTCTATGTTTACTAAAAAAGGGAGGTAAAAAAGCTGTTCCTCAGAAAATTGAAATTTGTTCAATAAGAGTTTGTATTCAACTGATGAAATGATCAAATTTAGATCACAGCGCATCATGGCGCCAATTTCTCTTTTTGCGTCTAATGAGTATAAATTAACTTGAGATAAATTACCCTCTTTTTTGAAAGCTTTTTCTCTTGCTTTTCTCAAAAAATGAAGGTCTTCAGTGTCGAGAATCTGAACCGATTCGGGGTAAGCCTCTCTTACTCGCCAACCGAATTGCTCTTCCGTTAAAAAACGATCATAGATAACAAACGAAGGAGCTACATCTTTCACAAATTCCTGAAAAGAATGGTCGTTGAGCTGAATGCTTGCTTCATTTACACCTAATTGAGTTAAATCAAATGAATGTGGTGTTTTCTGAGCCGCAGAAGCAAAAACGACAGAGAAATTTTCTTCAACCAATAGTTCAATTAACTGAAGCATCCTACTCCCTGCAGCAGTGGAATTTGGTTCAGGCCAAACGTGCCCAATAATCAGAAGTTGGCTATTGTTCATTCTTCAAAGATAGCAAAAAGCGAGTGAAGTAAAGTTAGTTTAAATTTGCTGTGACAGCTACCAACTACTAATGATTCTGAGAAGTTTCTTTCTTTTTTTTTTTTTTTTTTTCGTTTGGAAATGCTGTTTTATTGAATAAGATGATTAATCCAAAACCAACGCTAATCGCCGAATCAGCAATATTAAAAACAGGCTCGAAGAACACAAATCTTTCGCCCCCCCAAATGGGGAACCATTCAGGGAGTAATCCGTCGTAAAGCGGGAAGTAAAGCATATCTACTACTTTTCCTTTGAGCCAACTACCATAGGGTTCTTCTGCAAAAAGACTCGCTACATTGCCGTAACTATCGACAAAAATAACTCCGTAAAAAACTGAATCTAGTATGTTACCCAAAGCACCTGCAAATATTAAACTCACCGAGATAATAAGAATTTTTGGAGCTTTTTCCTGGATGCTTTTTACCAACCAATAGCCTATTGCTGTAATTGCAACTAAACGAAAAAGCGTGAGTATAATCTTCCCATAGGCTCCGGGGATTTTTGCTCCCCAAGCCATTCCCTCGTTTTCTACAAAAAGAATACGGAACCAACTTAGAACTCGAACCTCTTCACCTAACATAAAGTTAGTTTTGATATAAATCTTAGAAATCTGATCTACCAGTAGAATAATAAAAATGAGTATTCCCGCTTTTTTAAGGTTCATGCGAATTAATTTGACTACAAAAATAGGTTAATTTAATAGATGTGCAATTTCTATGTTTTGAGAATAGTAATGAATAAAGATGTTACTATCTTACCCCATGCATCAATTTCTTCAAAAGTGGATTGAGTAAAATTGCCAATAAGCCGAAACCAGCAGGAACCAATGTAAATATTAAGAAGAAAGTGGTCATGGAGTATTCTTCGGTAATTTCGTCGATTTTTCCTCCCATACTTCCGGCTAGTTTATTTCCAATGGCAATGGCAATGTACCAAATTCCAAACATCATGGCAATCATTCTACCAGGGACCAATTTACTGATGTAGGAAAGCGCAACAGGAGAAAGGCATAATTCTCCCAAGGTGTGAAAAAGGTATGCCAATACTAACCAAATGATACTTACTGAAGCAACTTTTGCTCCTTGCTCTATCCCCATCGAACCAAATGCCAAAGCACCAAATCCTAAACCGAGTAAAATCAACCCTAGCCCATATTTCATCGAGCCACTTGGATTGTGTTTGCTCTCCCACCACTTAGAAAATAATGGAGCAAACATGATAATAAATAACGAATTTAGAATAAGGAACCAAGTAGCAGGAATTTCGACTTCATTGTCCTTAATACGCTTAATTTCAGCACTTACAATACCTGTGTCCTCGCCTTCTAAACTAGCTTTTCGGATGCTTTCTTGGTTACTTTCGCTGAGGTAAATAAAATTCCCTTTTTTGTCTACATCGAGTATCTGCATGCGTTCGCCAACTTCAAAACTAACGGGTTCAATAATGGTAATCGACCGAGTTGAAACTTGCGCCGAAGCTTCAACTTTTGTACCTTCTGTAATAGCTTTCACTTGGTATTCAGGATTTCCATCTTCGTCTGTAAGAAGTTTTCCTTTCTCGTCAAACTGTTCAATTTCAATGACGGGATATTCCACCACGTAGGCCGTTGAATTGAAATCTCGATTCAGCATCCATATAATAATCGACCAAATCAACACAAAACTGATTCCTAAAGTAAGGCTTGCCAAGGGATAGTTTTTGGATGTTTTCTTAAACAGTAAAAACAAAACCCAAGTTATAATAGCCACCGGAACAATGGTAATCAGCGTATTAGCAACCATAAAAATAAGCGCCCAGTCGCCCGACATGACTCTGTCGGTATAATCTTTCGCAAAAATGGTCATCGACCCACCTGCTTGTTCAAAACTTGCCCAGAAACAAACCGTAAAAATCGCAAAGAAAATAATGGCTACCATTCTATCTCGAATAATAGCAGGGTAACGAAGAATCCGCAAAACCAACACTGCTAAAAATGAAAATAGCGCCACTAACACTACATGATTCGAATAATCCTCTCCTCCAAATTCAAGAAAATTAGTACCTCCAATTTTAGCCGCTGGGTCGTTAATGATCCACACCAAACCTAAAATCACAGAAATTCCAATCAGAATTAAATCAATGGGTAAAAACGGATTTAGTCTATCTCCTTCAAACTCGAGTTTAGCTTTTTCAGAAGCCTCTGTTTTTTCAACTTTTGGAGGAGTTTTTCCTGCTTCCCCAAAAATAGCTCTCGAAAAATAAAACTGAAGCATCCCAAACAACATAAAAATTCCTGCAAGCCCGAAGCCATAACTCCAGCCAACTTTTTCTCCCAAGTAGCCACATAGCAGAATTCCAAGGAAGGCACCGGCATTCACACCCATATAAAAAATGGTGTAAGCCCCGTCTTTTTTCTCAGGAAAATCTTTGTACAATTCAGAAATAATCGAGGTCATATTGGGCTTAAAAAAACCATTTCCGATTATCAGACCACCAATCCCGAGATACATAAAAATGTGTGCAATTTCAATCGCCATAAAGGCGTGACCGAGCGTCATAATCAACGCACCGATGACAACGGCTTTTTGGTAACCGAGGTATTTGTCAGCCAAATATCCCCCCAAAATAGGCGTCAAATAAACAAGTGCTGTGTAGGTTCCGTAAAGCGCAAGTGCGTGTTCACGCGGCCAATCCCAACCCCCTAATCCAAACGAACTCACCAAGAAAAGCACCAAAATAGCACGCATCCCATAATACGAAAAACGCTCCCACATTTCGGTAAAAAACAAAACAAACAATCCTGCCGGATGTCCCAAAACTTGGGTGTCAAAAAAATTAAAAGGCTGTTGGTGCTCGAGGTTGGTCTTCATGCATCTAGTGTTAAATTACAAGCACGCAAAATAATACATTTTCGCAAAAAACTCGACTTAGATTTAAGAATCACTAATAAAACACCATTCAGATTACGAATCTTTTGGGCGTGTCTCGTTTTACAAACGAGACCGGGCTATCCGCTGCAAGTCCTCGCTCGTTCCTCGCTGTGGGCTTTCCACTACTATCCCTCACGCGAGTTTTCATTAGGTTATTTTCGGTAAAAAAGAAGATACTCTATTTCAAGAAGCAAAAAAACTTAGGTCTAATTTAATGCGCTTCCAACCAATTTAGACCAACACCCATATCTACCACTAAAGGTACATCTAAAGCATAAGCATTCTCCATTTCTTGTTTGATTAATGATTTGACATGCTCGAGTTCTTCTTTGGGAACATCAAAAATCAATTCATCATGCACTTGAAGGAGCATTTTAGTTTTGAAGTTAGCTTCCGTTAATTTCTGATGAATATTAATCATCGCTACTTTAATGATATCGGCAGCACTTCCTTGTACGGGAGCATTTACAGCGTTTCGCTCGGCTGCTCCACGAACAACATTGTTTCTAGCGTTGATGTCTTTTAGGTAACGCCTTCTGCCCATTACTGTTTTAACATAACCCTCTTCGCGAGCAAAGTCAATTTGTTCGTCTATGTACGCTCTTAGTTTTGGGTAGGTTTGGTAGTAAGCATCAATCAAATCTTTGGATTCGCTTCTACTTAAATCGGTTTGGTTGCTTAGACCAAAAGCCGAAACACCATAAATTATTCCAAAATTAACGGTCTTGGCATTGCTTCGTTGTTCTCGGGTAACTTCTTCAATAGGAACGCCAAAAACTTTTGAAGCCGTCGAAGCGTGGATGTCTTCACCATTATTAAAAGCTTCAATCATGGTAGTTTCTTGACTTAAAGAAGCTATGATGCGAAGTTCAATTTGTGAGTAATCGGCCGCTAATAGTACATGATTTTCATCCCTTGGAACAAATGCTTTTCGCACCTCTCTACCGCGTTCCGTTCGTATAGGAATGTTTTGTAAGTTGGGGTTGTTTGAGCTCAAACGACCTGTGGCTGCTACGGTTTGCATGAATTCGGTGTGAACTCGCCCTGTGGATGGGTGAATCTGCTTCGGCAAAGCATCTACATAAGTACTTTTTAGTTTACTTAAGCCACGCCATTCCAATACATCTGCAACAATTTGGTGATCGTTTTTGAAAAAAGATAACACATCTTCCGCTGTTGAATATTGACCTGATTTTGTTTTTTTATGTTTTTTTGCAATGCTCAATTTATCGAACAAAATATCTCCTAATTGCTTCGGCGAACCAATATTGAATTCTTCTCCCGCTTGTTCGTAAATGTTTTTCTCTAGTCGATCCAAGTCCTCAGAAAGTTGCTCAGAAAGTTTAGCTAGCATATCGCTATCTACCTTGATGCCTTCCAATTCCATGGATGCTAATACGCTGAGTAAGGGAATTTCTAACTTGTGATACAAATGTTCGTTATGCGCCTCTTTAAGTTCTTTGGCAAAGAAATCCTTCAACTGAAACGTAATATCCGCATCTTCAACTGCGTATTCAGTAATTTTTTCTAAACTGACTTCACGCATAGACAATTGGTTTTTCCCCTTTTTACCAATTAAGTCTTGGATTGGCATAGGCGAATAATTGAGGTAGGTTTCGGCTAAAATATCCATGTTATGGCGCATATCAGGATTGATGATGTAATGCGCCAACATCGTGTCAAAGATTGGCGTCTTTACTTCAATTCCGTAATTGGCAAGCACCTTGATATCGTATTTTAGGTTTTGACCGATTTTTAAGCAATCTTCTTTAGCAAAAAAAGGTTTCAACTGTTCGATCAACTCATTAACTGCTTCGGTTTCATTTTCTTCAGGAAAAGGAAGGTAGTAACCTTTTCCTTTTTCCCATGAAAAAGCAATCCCTACTAATTTGGCGTCAAGTGTATTAAGAGAAGTTGTTTCTGTATCAAAACATACTTCTTTTTGTTGCATTAGTTTGTCCACAAAAAGCTTAGTTGCCATTTTTCCCTGCACATATTGGTAGTGGTGATCGGTTGAAGCTAAAGTTTGGTAACCTTGAAAATCCTCTGCTTTTACATCTTCGCTTGTTACATTTCCAAACAAAGAAAACTGACCTGCGCCCGCTTCAGGTTTGGGAGCGTTTGTTTTGCTTTCTTTTGCCACCTCTTCAGGAGAATTGAACATGCTGATAAAAGTTTCGGTAAGTCGTCTAAATTCAAGTTCTTTGAAAATTTCAACCACCTTTTCGACATCGGGCGTCGATAACTCGAAATCTTTAGCGTTAAAGGTAACTGCACAATCGGTGAAAATAGTTGCCAATTCCTTAGAAAGAAGCCCCAGTTCTTTGTTGGCTTCAACTTTCTCTTTCATTTTACCTTTTAGTTGATCGGTATTGGCAAGCAGGTTTTCCATGCTACCGAATTCAGCTAAAAATTTCTTGGCTGTTTTTTCGCCAACGCCGGGTAGCCCTGGAATATTATCTGCTGAATCGCCCATCATTCCTAAAAAATCAATAACTTGAAGCGGTTCTTTTACACCAAATTTTTCTTGTACTTCAGGAATCCCCCATTTTTCGATTCCGTTACCCATTCGGGCGGGTTTGTACATAAAAATATTTTCAGAAACAAGTTGTGCAAAATCTTTATCAGGGGTGACCATATACACTCGGAAACCTTCTTTTTCGGCTTGTTTTGCGAGCGTACCAATAATGTCGTCGGCTTCGATGCCTTCAATTTCCATGACGGGAATCTCCATCGCACGAAGTATATCTTGAATAATAGGCACTGCGTCGCGAATTGCTTGTGGAGTTTCATCTCGATTGGCTTTGTAATCTTCGTACATTTCGGTACGCGCACTGCTCCCTCCTTTGTCAAAACAAACCGCAAGTAGGTTGGGCTTTTCCCGCTTGATAACATCAAAAAGTGAATTTATAAATCCCATAATAGCAGAAGTATCTTGCCCCTTGGAATTGATTCTTGGATTTTTGATAAACGCATAGTAGCCTCTAAAAATCAAGGCATAAGCATCAAGTAGGAAAAGTCTCTTTTGTTCCGACATAGTAGTATTTTCTTTGTGAATTATTTAGTTTAAGGTAATTTAACTTCAAATTCAAAAATACGCAAAATTAAACGTCAAGGCAATTCAATTAGCAAAGAGAAACTATGTAAAAGTAAAAAAGAGCTCAAAATTATTTTTTGAACTCTTTTTCGTATGTAGCTTACATATATATTTTAAGTTATTTCGATAATTAAAGATTGATGTTTGCACTTACATTTTCACCAATCTGTACTGTAACACCTGTATGACCTAAGGCTTGGTCATTAGGACCAAACACGCCAAAATATATAGTCGTTTGAGGATTTACAATTTCTAGGTCAAAAGTTTCTCTCAATAAAAAAACTGCTTTCCCATCAGAATCTGTAACTACGGATCTGTTACCATAAAAAGGTCTAAAGAAATTAGAATTTGGACCTTGGTTACTTCTAAACATGTGAACCGTAACACCTGATTGTGGTGTTCCGTTCTCAAAAACTGTAATTTCTGCAGTTGCGCCGATATTATCATCATCATTATCACATGATGTAAAAAGCATAGTTGATAAAACTAAAAAGATTAATGTAATCTTATTTTTCATGATTATAATTAATTGTTTATGCAAAAAAACCAATTATTTATACTAATCAAAATACCCGTTAAGGGGTATTTTTGAAAATTTAGTAAGTGGATTGAAAAATGAAATTAATTCGAAAAACACTACTTTTATTACGCACAAATTTATGATCATCAGTTAAGTTAATAAACCACTTTGTTCAAAAACAAAAATTTTTTTTCAATGCCTTTTGGGTTTAGACTTGTTTGAGGCATCCTGTCTGAATACTTTTGTGGAAAGGTTTGAGAAATAGCTATTAAATCTAGTTGTAAAAAACTAAAATAATGCATATCTAAGATGTAGTTGCTTTATTCAGCTTTCTGCTAAAACTTTATTACTTACATTTTTGTTGGCTAACAGTTTTACTATTGCAAAGCCTACTTACTCCTATTCATCAACCAAGTGCCAAAACCTTTTAATAGCTCTTTTTTCTCCAATGAAATTTGGAGTGAATCTAGTTGCTGAAAAGCTTGATTGGTAAAATCTTCTACCGCCTTTTGTGTAGCTATATCGGCTCCGCAACTTTGAAAAATTTCCTTGACATTAGCAATTTTACTTTCTTCATCAATAGCAGATAAGCTAAACAAATGTTCCAATTGGTTTTTGTCTTTTTCAGAAGAAAGTTCTATTGCTTTTAAGTAAAGGTAAGTTTTTTTGTTCTCGATAATATCTCCCCCAACTTTTTTTCCGAATGTTTCAGGGTTTCCAAAGGCATCTAAATAGTCGTCTTGCAACTGAAAAGCAATACCTAACAAACGCCCAAACTGATATATATGCGCTTGGTCTTCCTTGGAAGCTCCTGCAATAATACCGCCCATTTGTAAAGCAGCGGCGACTAAAACAGCGGGTTTATATTCAATCATTTGGAGGTATTCGTGCATTTGCACATCGTTGCGAACTTCAAATTCTACATCCCATTGTTGGCCTTCACAAACTTCAATAGCTGTTTTAGAAAATAACTTGGTGAGTTGGGCGTAAGTCGCATTGTCGTAGGCTTCAAAGTATTGGTAACATAAAATTAGCATGGCATCGCCCGACAGAATTCCCGTATTGACATCCCATTTTTCGTGAACCGTAGCTTTTCCTCGACGCAAACTTGCATTGTCCATAATATCGTCGTGCACCAAGCTAAAGTTATGAAAACACTCAATCGCTAATGCCGCTGGCAAGGCTTCTTCTGTATTTTTTCCAAATGCTTCCGCAGCCATCATTACTAAAATAGGTCGCAGACGCTTTCCATCCAAGTGCATGATATAGTCGATAGGCTCATATAAACCAAGTGGATTTTTCTGATAGTTTTGCTTTGATAAGTAATCAAGAAATGTTTGTTGGTATGCGGCAAGTTGCTTCATTGAAATTACTTTTGGGCAAAACAACACTTTTTTTTTAAGATTTTTCTGAAATAAAATAAAAAATTGACAGGAGTTAATCTGTCATTTATTTGACATTACCGAATCTTAGGCTTTTTGCCTACAAATTTTTCTCCAAAAACTCGGCCAATTCCTTCATAGAGATATTCTTTTTGAGAATAACTCCGTTGGAATCGAG
>SKIG01000132.1 GCA_007116535.1 Psychroflexus sp. | reverse complement strand
TGCAAACCAGTCATCCAATCCATAGTAATAATTCGTTCACTAGAAAGCTCCTCGTAATAATTTGGAAACTTTAAGTTTGGAATATGTCCACATGAAGCAGAAATCTGCTTGCTTTGTTTTACTTCTAAAATATAATCTGTTTCTTCTAGTAACTTATCTTCAACTTCTTGAAAGTATTTATCGGAATCTTTTCCTTTGATATTGAACATTTTCAAGGCGACGGGCTTCACTAATTTCAGGTCTGAAGAAATACTATCCGCAACACCGGGATACTGAATTTTGACTGCTAATTTTTTGCCATCTTTTTCAGCTTTATGTACTTGACCAATACTTGCTGCATTGACAGATTCAGCTGTAAATTTATCAAAAAGCTCTTCAGGGTAGTTGCCGTGGTATTTTTTAAAAGTTTTTCGTACTAGAGGTCCCGACAAAGGAGGCACACTAAATTGAGCTAAAGAAAATTTTTCTACGTATGCATTCGGTAGCAAGTTTTTTTCCATAGAAAGCATTTGCGCAACTTTAAGCGCACTTCCTTTAAGGTTCTTTAGGCCGTCGTAAATGTCTGTTGCATTATCTTCATCCAACTCTTCTCTAGTCATTGTCGGATTAAATGCCTTTTTGGAGTAATACTTAATATAGTTTCCTCCAATTTTAGCTCCTGTCTTAACTAGCTCAGTCGTACGGCTTAACTTTCCTGTTGGTATTTTGTCTATGGTTTTCATATAATCGAATGCACTTTCGTGTTTTTGTACTTGAAAATATAATTGATTTTTAAATGTAGCTGAGTTTTAAACTCTTTAAACCAAATTTATTTAGCCATCTGTTCCTTATAAAGAAACTTTCCAAAGTCAAACACTTTTTCAAGTGGTGTGTTATCAAATACATCGAAAATTGTATTGACTGATTTTTCGATGGCTACATCTGTTTTCTCAAATCCTGCAGACTGATCGTCTTTCCAAAATTTAAGTAAGAATAAAAATTGAATCCACGCTCCTTCAGAAAAAACCGATTCAGAATTCTTTAGAAACTTAAACTTTTTCTCGTCATTATCTTCTTCTATCAATTCTTTTGCAAATGATTTAATGTTGGAGCGAAGTCCCTTCAATTGTTTCATTTGCTGCATCATATCTTTGTGTTCATCTAATGCAAATAAGACGTAACTTCTATTGGCAGTAAGTATTTCGAAAAAAGTAAAGAAGAAAGTTAGCATCTTTTCACGACTTGAATACGACATTACCTCTTCGTTGTTGTGCATCAAATCAATTGTATTTTGATAAAAGCTCTCCCAAATGTGATTTCTAATTGCTTCGAAGCTTCCAAAAAATTGATAAAAATCTTGTTCTTCCATTTTATTCTCCTTTGCGAATTTAAAAATGGATTTTGGCCAAGATTCATGCATTAAAACATGCTCCATATAGGCTGTAATAATAGTGTTTTTATCGATTTTCTTTTTTGTTTTTTCTGCCATGGTTAAGTATTTTGAAAACATTACAAATATAAAAACTGTTTAACCATTTAGCAAAATAGTTAAACAGAATGTTTTGTTAATCTTTGGTAGTTAGTTATTTTTTGGTGTATACTTTCTTTACCTCAGAATTGGTTTCAGAATTCATATAAATAATTTCCAAAGTATCTTCTTCATCTAAAAACGTCAAAATACCATTGAAATCTTTGTGATTATAGAGATAAGTTGATTTGGATATTTTTGAAAGTCTAGTAATTAAACTTTTAGCGTTAGCCTCATGTATTTCTATTTCGTTTTCTACTTTGTACACTAGAATAGAATCTCTTTCATGAACGTATATCTCTCCATCATTTAAAAGTCGTTGCACTTTTCTAGCTTGCTCTTCTTCGTAAGTCAAGATTTCAGGGGCTTCAAATACTTTCTTGTTAGTTTGTCCCATTAAAGCTCTTTCAAATCCCATTTCTTCAATATAAGCAAAAGCTTTCCTAACAACTTCTTGGTGTGCAGGTTTTGATTCTTTCAAACTACTTGAGACTCTTGGTGTTTGGTAAACGACCTTGCCGTAGCAATCGATTAATTTCAATACCATACCAATTTTAAGAACTAAGTTTTCTTTTTCAAGAGAAACTTTTAGCGCTTTACAGGGATTTTCTACTAAATCAAAAGGTAAGGTTTCTTCTGTCATATAAACTTCAAATCCTTCTTGTTTAAAAAGAAAACGAGTAAGTGAACTAACTTGATGTTCATTTTCTTCAAGCATATAGCCAAAGGTTATAGGTATAAGTATATATTCGTATTTGTCAAAATCTATTTTCTGCGCCTGACTACTAAAACAAAATACACAGGTAAAGAAAAAAGCTAAAATTTGTGGTATCTTCATAAACATCGTTTAAATATATAACTTTAAATCTAATAAATTATTCACTCTTATACCCGAATAAGTTTCTTGTTCCCCAAATAAAATTGCTTTAATACCAATAGCCAAAGCTCCTTCAATATCAGCTTCAATATTGTCGCCAATCATTAGGCTCTCGTTGCTTATTGCATTTGCTTGCTTCATGGCAAAAGAAAAAATCTTCGGATCTGGTTTTTTGACGTGAATATCTTCTGAAGTTGTAACTGTATCAAAAAAATGTGCTATTCCTGAGTTAGTTAGTTTATTTCTTTGAACGTCTTTAAAACCGTTTGTAATGATGTGCAAGCTATATTTTGGATTCAAATATTCGAGTAACTCGACACAACCTTCAAACAGGTGTGGTTGTGTGCCTAAAATTTCTATATATCTATGAGCAATTAGATGAATTAAATCATCATTTGCCTTAAAATTTAGTTTATCAAAGACTTCTTTGAGTCGGTAATAACGTAAATCTTCTTTAGAGATTTCATTCATCCTGAATTTTTTCCAATAAACTAAATTCGTTGGAACATAGACTTCCAAAAAACTATCTATTGATAACTTCACACTTTCTTCTTGAAATATTCG
>SKIG01000072.1 GCA_007116535.1 Psychroflexus sp. | reverse complement strand
TAGTGAGATGGCAAATCTTAACGGATTTGATAGATTACTTGCTTTATTGGAAATACTACATGACCTATCTAAAAGTAGTTCATACCAGTTGCTTAATGCGAAAGGCTTCACTCTGGAAACTCAAATTGAAGATAACGAGCGCATCAACAGAATTTTCAACTTTGTACAAGAGGAATTCCACCGAAGTATTACTTTAGAAGAGGTTGCCGAGATGACCAATCTAACCGTCCAATCCTTTTGTCGGTATTTCAAGAAAGTAACCGGAAAAACCTTTGTTAGTTTTTTATTGGAATACAGGTTGTCTCATGCAGCAAAGTTGCTTCACGAAAACAAACTAAGCATTTTAGATATAAGCTATGCCTGCGGATTTAATAATTTTATTCATTTTACTAAAAAATTCAAACTACATACAGGACGAACACCTTCAGCTTACAGAAATGAACTGAAAGGGGTTTTGGTTTCCTAAAATCAAGTAAATCAATTATAAGGAGACTATTTGAATATAAAATTTCTTAAAAGGTTAATTAGAAAAAAAATCGGTTTTTTTAAGTTGAAAACCTAAAGCTTATCTAACGACTCTCATGCTTAATTTTGATTTTCGCACATTTTTTAGAAAACCTATAATTTGAGAACTAAAGATTATGAACCAAAATCAAAGTTTAGAAACTCGTCATCATTATTAGTTTTTTCTTCACCATCTGTAGTTTCCTCATCATCACAAACAACTTGTATGCTCAGACTTTCAGGTTTTTCGAAATCATCTCGGGAGACTTCAAGGTCTTCATTTTCGTAAATACTTTTCATATACATTCCCCAAATCGGCAAGGCCATTGTAGCTCCTTGACCATAAACAATTCCTGGGAAACGAACAGAGCGCTCTTCTCCACCAACCCATACACCAGTAACTAAATCAGGTACCATTCCTATGAACCAACCATCACTATGATTTTGTGTAGTTCCTGTTTTTCCTGCAATAGCGTTTTTAAAATCATATGGATAGCCTGTTACTGCTCTTTCATAATGAGGAAGACCTTTTCCCCGGTCTTTTCTAAGTCGTTTTCCTGAACCATATTTGGTTACCCCTTCTAGTAAATTGACAATTACGTAGGCGGTTTCTTCACTTAAAACATCTTTGCTTTTAGGTTGGTGTTGGTATAAAATAGTTCCGTTTTTATCTTCAATTCTGTTCACAACAAAAGGTTCGACATAAACGCCTTTGTTGGCAAAAGTGCCATAAGCAGATACCATTTCATAAACGCTGAGGTCAGGAGTTCCTAAGGCAATAGAAGGGTAAGGTTCCATAGTTTTAGTGTCGACTCCCAGTTCTGTTGTTAAATCAATAACCGCTTGTGGGCCTGTTTTGTCGATTAACCTTGCGGTGATTGTATTTACTGATTCTGCAAGCGCTTTTTTTAGGGTTTTCACTCCGCCATATTCATTCCCTGAATTGGAAGGAGTCCAATCATCTATTAAGCCATGTCTTCCTTTAGGAATGGTATATAAGGTATTAGGCAATTCATAGCAAGGTGAATAATGAAGCTGGTCAATTGCCGCAGCGTATACAAAGGGCTTGAAGGTTGACCCTACCTGCCTTCTTGCTTGTCTTACGTGTTCGTACTTAAAGAATTTAAAATTTATTCCACCTACCCAAGCTTTTACTTCGCCTGTTTGTGGTTTCATGGACATCATCCCCGTATTCAAGAAAGACTTGTAGTACCTAATCGAATCTCTTGGGGTCATGATGGTGTCTATTTCTTTTTCCCAAGAAAATAATTTCATAGGTGTTGGCACATCAAAAGAAGCAAGAATACTATCTTCAGGTTTGCCTTTTTTTTTCATTTGCTTGTATCGATCGGAGTTTTTTATACTCTTATTAATAATACGGTTGATTTCATCTGCTGTAACACTTCTAAAAGGAGCAGTTTTATTGTTTTGGTTTTGCCTATTGAACTCGGCTTGAAGTTTAGTCATGTGTCTTTGCACTGCTTCTTCTGCGTAAGCTTGCATACTTGCATCAATAGTGGTATACACTTTTAATCCGTCGCTATAAATATTGTAGTAACTTCCATCTTCTTTTGTATTTTCTTTGATCCAATTGCGTAGATAGTCCTTTAGGTACTCCCTAAAATATGTAGCCTTACCATCATCGTGTTGTTCAGGAGAAAAATTTAACACCAAAGGAAGTTGTTGCAACGAATCTTTCTCTTGGTTACTTAAAAATCCATTTTTTTCCATTTGCTTCAACACTTGGTTTCTTCTATCAAGTGAATTCTGCTTAAAAATATCACGGTATGGGTTATATAAAACAGGATTTTTAAACATTGCAACTAATACTGCAGACTCTTCTACATTTAAGTCCTTTGGCTCTTTACCAAAATAAACTCGCGAAGCAGAACGAACACCAAAAGCACCTCGTGTAAAATCAAATATATTGAAGTACATCGTAATTATTTCTTCTTTTGTGTATCGCTCTTCTAGTCTAGTTGCTATTACCCATTCTTTGATTTTTTGGGTAAAGGCTTCGAATAGATTTCGAGAGCGAACCCCTGTAAATAATTGTTTAGAAAGTTGCTGTGTAATGGTACTTGCTCCTCCTCTTTTTCCTAAGTAAACGGCAGCCCTAAGCGTTCCTCGTGCGTCTATTCCTGCATGATCAAAAAAACGCTCATCCTCAGTAGCTACAAGAGCTTGTACCAAATGGTCGGGTAAATCTTCATAACGCACAGGGGTTCTGTTTTCCAAGAAATACTTACCTAGGGTTTCTCCGTCTGATGAGATAACTTCCGTAGCTAGATTTGTCTCAGGATTTTCGAGTTCTTCAAAGGTTGGCATCGGTCCAAGAAGCTCCCAACTTGCGAGTAAAAAAATAAAAATTACAAGGCCAATGGCTGTAATAAATAACCCCCAGAAATATAGGATATACTTCAAAAATCCTTTTGATTGTTTTTCCTTTTTTTT
>SKIG01000045.1 GCA_007116535.1 Psychroflexus sp. | reverse complement strand
TATATAAGTTGTATTTTGAGCATGTAAGTGTATGCTTGCAAAAAGCAACAAGCTAGTCAATAAGCTGAGGTAAGTTAGTTTCATTAATTTATTTTTTTACTGAATTTGGTTCAGCATCTTACTCTTCTTTTACAATTACTTTTCCATCTTTCATTACAAATGCAGGACTTAGGAAAGCTTCTATATTTTCTTTGGAAACTTCTCCTTTGATAGCTACCAAATCAGCAAAAAAACCTTCTTTTATTTGTCCAAGGCTTTCTTCCATTCGTAGGATTTTTGCCGGTGTTAGTGTGGCGCTTTGAATAACTTCTAGCAAAGGCATTCCTGCTTCTTCCATATAGATAAATTCCATTGCATTGTCGCCATGCGGGAAAACCCCCGCGTCGGTTCCGAAGGCTATTTTTACTCCTTTTTTATACTCCTTTCCGAATGTTCCTTGAATTTTTGGGCCAATTTCGAGTGCTTTTGGCCTTACAATCTCAGGATAATATCCATCCTCAGCGCCCTTCTCCGAAACAAATTTACCTGCGGTAATGGTGGGGACTAAATAAACACCACGCTTTTTCATCATATCCATGGTTTTGTCGCTCATTTTTGTTCCGTGCTCAATAGTGGTTACCCCTCCTAAGATAGCGCGTTGCATTCCTTCATCGCCATGTGCGTGTGCTGCTACATGAAACCCGTAATCGTTGGCAGTTTCGCAAATTGATTTGATTTCTTCTACCGTAAATTGTGGGTTGTCGCCACTTTTAGCTTGGCTTAAAACGCCTCCTGTTGCGGTGATTTTAATTAAATCTGCTCCGTTTTTGTAGCGTTGACGCACCGCTTTTTTAGCATCTTCTATACTGTTGACCACTCCTTCTTTAGGGCCTGGATTTCCCATGAGTGTTCTACTACTTCCATTAGTTGGGTCGGCGTGACCTCCTGTTGAAGCGAGGGATTTTCCTGCAGTAAAAACACGTGGCCCATTCACATCGCCTCTTTCAATGGCTTTTTTAAGGGAAATATTTACGCCTGTTCCGCCTAAATCACGCACAGAAGTAAAACCTGCTTTCAAAGTAATTTCTGCAAATTTCACAGACTTGTAGGCAATGTCCGACTCGTCATCTTGGTAACGTTCGATGTATTTTGTTGGGCTTGTTTCGCTTTCTAGGTGAACGTGCATATCTATCCACCCCGGCATTAGGGTATGTTCGCGTAGGTCTATGATTTGATATTCGGTTCCTCTTGGTAATACACGACCCTGTACTACGCTAGTTATTTTGTTTCCTTCAACAAAAATGGAAGATTCTCCTTTAATTTCAAGATTTTCGACATCTACCCAATGCTTACAATGAATAATGAATTTATCCTGATCTAAACTTCCTTGTGAAATGAAAACACAAAAAAAGAAACATCCAATAAAAACAGAAAATAGTTTATTTGTCATGTGAATTGTTTATTTGCTAAATTTATAAAAAAGTTGTTAATCTAAAGCCTTATTATTCTCTTCATTAGTTGAAATCGGAATTATGAACCTGATTGGCCTCTCTTTAAAATAAGAGAGCACAGATTTTATAACGGAAACAAATTCCTTCAAAGGTATTTTGCGAGATTTAAAGGCTAGAAACATCGAGAGTGAAAAACTCACGGCAAAATTTACAAATCCAATTAATACAATCCCGAACACACTCCACACAATAATACTTAATGGCACACTCATTCCTTCACCAAAAACTCCTAAAGCAAAATTTCCGCTTGCAAAGGCAATGTGACGAATTCCAAGGTCTAAACCGAAAAAATTTCCAAGTGCACCTGTACTCCCCATGAAAATACCAAACCAAAAATTAGACATGATCCCCGGCCATTTTCTTTCTATGAATGAAGCAAGTTTTTTCGTCTTTTCAATGCCAAATTTTCTTTTTAGATAAGGATGTTCCTGAATTCGGTAGTAAAAATTGTTGAACTTATTTCTGTTAGCAATCACCCCTGCAATAATTCCTGATAAAAAAAGATAGATTCCTGCAATTCCTGCATGTACAAGTAAAGGAGACTTTAATACATGTAAGTCTTCTAGTAAAACTTCTGAACGGTATGCAACCAAATTATCTCCAACAAGTAAGGTTAGAAGATACACGGCTCCTAAAGCCACAGGGAAAGCCATTAGCACATTCCCTAAAAATGCTATAAATTGCGAACGAAAAACACGCGCAAAGAGGTTAGCAAATGCTTGGTGCTTGTTTTTTAAATTTCCATCTTTTTTAAAACCTTTCTCTAGAGCTTCTACTAAAGTAGAGGCAGTCATTGCAGGTTGTTTGGTTGCCAATGTAAATGAAAGAAGATATAAGATAACAAAGCCCAATGAATAATTCATACTCATCAAAAAAGCCTTTCCAAAATCACTTATTTCGACTTTGTACAGAAGGGTTTTGGTCAAGCACATCAAACCTACAACCATACCACCACCGAGTGCAGTAAGAAACATTTTGAAATACTCTTTTTTATTTGAAGTTATGTAATGTTCCCCTGTGTTTGCTGTTTGTTGTGTGATTTCGTGAGCAATCAGCTGTGTTCCTTTGCCTAAGTAATTGCCTAAATTGTCTTCAACAGAGTTAAGCAAAATTAATTTTTGAAATAGTTTAGCCGTTTTAAATAATTGCTCTTTTGTATCTTCTGCGACCAAAAAAGGTAAAATTTCTTCAATTCTTTCTAGTTGCTGTCTAATTCTAAGTAAATCTTGATTCACTCGAAGTGAAATTCCAAATTTTTCAGCATTTTTATAGGCTCTATCTACAAAATCTTTACACTGTTGAAGCAAAACATTAAGCTGCTTATAGTCTATATTTTCCTTATCATTTAGCAAGTTTGGTTGATCAACTAATTGTTGTTGAAGCTTACTCAATTCATCTTGAAAACTAACAAAAGGACTTTCTAAATTATTGTATTCAGGCACCATTCTTACAACTCTACTTTGCATAGCTTTTCC
>SKIG01000131.1 GCA_007116535.1 Psychroflexus sp. | reverse complement strand
ACTTTTTCGAATTCGATTAAAACCAACTCTTCAGCTTGGAAAATCAAGCCGACGGATGAGTAGAAAATACCACAAATACAAGCTAGTGCAATGGCAATTACTATAGAGTAAAGTAGGATGTCTTTTGTTAGTAACCATAATTTTTGGTAGTTGTTTTCTCCTTTTAATTTCCCCCCGATAGCATTTCCTGCACCTGCATAACCATCAATAAAAAAGGAGAAGAATAGCCAAATATTCATCAGAATACTTTGGGCTGCAATGTATTCATTACCATAACCTGTAGCATAAGCATTGGCAAGATAAATGGCGATATTCAGCGATAGGGTTCGGATAAAGAGGTTGCCACTCATCATAAGTAAACCTTTCAAACCGGGGGCAATTTCAGTACCAAGCCGAATGCCAAAAGGGGTTTTTTTGAAAAAGTAAAAGCATGTCAACACAAACATGACAAACTGAGCTAACAAGCTCGCATAAGCAGCTCCTTCTAAATGAAATCCGGGCAGCAAGCCTTCAATTCCATACACTAATAAGTAGCTTAATAGAATATTGACAAATCCTCCAATTAAACTAATCTTCATCGCCCAAAGTGTGTTTTGTAAGCCTCTAAACACACCAAACATGGCAAAGGTGAGCAAGGTTAAAGGAAAACCAAGTGCACGAATCTTGTAGTATGAAACACTGTAGGCAAGTACGGTGTTTTCAGCTCTGTAAAGTTGAAAGATTTCTGTAGCAAAGTAAGCAGTGACAAGGTATATCAATACGCTAAAAACCAAATTGAACAAAAGGATTTGTGGAATCAATGTTTTGATAGACCCTAATTGGTTGGCGCCTAATTTTTGTGAAACTTCTGTTGAAATCGCTGTCTTTGTTTGTGCTAAAATCCAAATAATTGCCGATAAAAATGAACCTACAATTCCAACGGCAGCCAGGGATTCAGTAGGATTTTCATCTACTCCTCCAATGATGGCTAAGTCAGTCAAGGAAATCAATGGTTCAGCAATTCCTGCAACAATGGCGGGGAGAGCTATTTTATTGATTTGTGAAAAACTAACTTTTGAAGTCGACAAAACAGTTGTTTTATTGGGTGTTTTCTATGAAAGCAATAATTACAAGACTTCCAGTACCTTTTCTAATGCCATTCCTCTTGAGCCTTTTAGTAAAATAAAAGCATTAGCTATATTTTCTTTGGCAAGCAATTCTTTTAGTTGAAGAGTAGTTTGCACAATTTTTAGTTTTTTATCTGTATAGTTAACCGCTTTAAAGAAATTTTCTCCACATAAATACACTTGCTTGGCGGAAGAGTCTAAGGCGAGTTGTGCAATTTTTTGATGTTCTTCCATGCTTGTATCTCCAACTTCAAACATGTCTCCTAAAATCAAGACTTTTTTTGTTTCGTTAATTGATTCAAAGTTTTTTATAGCAGCTTCCATGCTTGTCGGATTCGCATTGTAAGCGTCTAGTAAAATCTTGTTTTTAGCAGTTGAAATAATTTCTGAGCGATTGCCTTCTGGTTCAAAATTTTCTAGTACCTTTTTAATGGCTTCTAAACTAATACCAAAGTACAAACCAATAGCAATTCCCGAAGCAATGTTAGTAAAGTTATATGCTCCAATCAGATTAGTTTGAATTTCGGTTTCATGAACAAATACACGAACAGTTGGTTGAGCATCGACAAACTTTATTTGGTAGTTTTCGACTCCTGTACTTTGCTGACCAAAATAAATGCAATCTCCTTTGGCTGATTTTTCCATTTGTATGGGGTCGTCGCTATTTACAAACAATTTGCCTTTGTGTGCTATGATGTAATTGTACAATTCACTTTTTCCTTTGATGACACCTTCAACGCCCCCAAAACCTTCTAGGTGTGCTTTTCCGAAATTTGTGATATATCCATAGTTTGGCGCAGCAATTCCACATAAAAAATCAATTTCTTTTTGGTGGTTAGCCCCCATTTCTATCACTCCAATTTCGGTGTTTTGGTTTAATGAAAGTAAGCTTAGTGGTACTCCTATGTGATTATTGAGGTTTCCTTTAGTGGCGGTGACCTTGTATTTACAAGCGAGTATTTGGCTGATGATTTTTTTGCTTGTTGTTTTTCCATTGCTACCTGTAAGAGAAATGATAGGTATATTTAACTCTTTTCGATGGTGGTTTGCTAAACCTTGAAGTGTTTGTAAGACGTCTTCAACTAAAAAGCATTTTTCCTTGTTATAAGAAGGGTCATCAACAATACAGTAGTGCGCCCCTTTTTGAAGCACTTCATCTACAAAATTATGTCCATCGAAACGTTCACCTTTTAGAGCGAAATATAATTGATTGGGTTGAATACTTCTTGAGTCAGTACAAACGCCATCACTTTGTAAGAATAATTGGTATAATTCTTTCATTTTTTATGGTATAAAAAAAGCCCTACAAAAGTAATTGCAGGGCTATTTATTATGGTTTTCTTCTTAATTTTTGGATCTTGAACCAAAAGTTGATTTAGCTCCTACTTTAGACATAGCATTTCTAAATCCGATATCATCGGTAGCCATGTGTTGTGGATAGTATCTTCTTTGAGCTGGGTCTAACCAGTAAGCTCTATCTCTCCATGAACCGCCTTTGTAGACACGAACTTTATCATCTATTAAAGTAGTTCTATTGTTAGACTCATCAATTCTTCTGTTAAAAGTACCATCGTCATTAGCTCCTACTTCATTGATTGGTGAATTATACATGCGCTTAGACAAATCTAAATCTCCTCTTTCTGTATAGTACTTAGAACTTGCCACATCACCATCTCTATAGTCTTTGTTATAACTTCTATCGAACTGAGTACGCATATAAGTTTCTTTGTCATCAATTTCCTCCTTTTTAATTTCACCAGGAAGGTTAACAGCGATGATTTGTGTATTTGGTAAAGTATCATAAACTACTTCATCAGGGCCAAGTACTTTTACAGTTCCATCTTCGTTTAACACGTTTCTAGT
>SKIG01000015.1 GCA_007116535.1 Psychroflexus sp. | reverse complement strand
TTGGGTTGAAGTTTTTCAATAAGTCGCTCCAAATGCAATGCAGGAGAGTCTGTAAGCAAAACATAAGTCGGAGATAAATGAGGAATGTCGTAGATTTTTTCCTTATCTACTATCAATAGGTATTTGTCATTTGAAAGTGGAATTAACTTGTTCTCAGGGATTTTTTCGCCCATGCCTAATTGCCTGTTTTGAATCAATTGATTGACGGCATAGTTACTATTGTCTTCTGTTTCTGAATTCAAAAAAAACATCCCCGCTTGTTGTAGTCCAATACTATGACTTCTTGGGGTTTGAAAAACAATTAACTCGCTGTGATTGATTCGGTTGGTATTCCCCACAAAATAGGCTACTGAAATAAAAGTCAAACATAACAAAGCTGAGCTCAGATTACCAAAAGAGGTATTCCTAAAGCTAATGACTACAAAAAATACAGCCATCAAACCACCGATAAACATCCATTGGTCGAAGTAAATACCTTTCCAGACAAATTGCTCATAGCTTGCAATTTTACTAACAAAATCAACTAAAAAGTCTAAACTATTTGCATGGATTATTTTTAGAAAACCCGGTATTTCAAATCCAGATATTGCCCATAAAACCAAAAGAATACTACCTCCTAAAAGTACACTCAAAAAGGGGAGTATGAGTATGTTGGCAAACAAAAATAATCCTGGAAACTGATGAAAATAAAAAAGCGAAAAAGGCAACACGCCTATTTGTGCACAAGTACTCACACAAGCTATAGACCATATAGTTTTAGTTACATACCATTTGGGTTGAAGCCAAGCATGCATAACAGGGAAAGAAACAACTATCGAGAACACAGCTGCATAACTGAGTTGAAATCCTACTTCAAAAAGTAAATTTGGGCGAAGCAAAAGCAACGGAAACAAAGAAGCAAAGAGTAAATTAAGGGTGTTAGTTTTTCGTTTTAAATTGAGTGCTACCGCAAAGAAACTAAACATACAAACTGCACGAGTAACCGATGGAGAAAATCCTGCCATCAGTGCAAATAACCAAAGAAAGCTAATTACCACAATACTTCGTAAAATTCTGCCGTGATTTATTCTGAGTAAAAAAGAAAAAACAAACTGCAAAAACATCAATACAATTCCCACATGTAATCCTGAAACTGCCAAAATGTGGACCACTCCTGCATCTGCAAAATCTTGATAAATCTTTTGGTCAATTTCTTTCTTTTGACCAAGCACCAATGCCATTGTAAATTGAATGTGCCTTTCGGCAACACCATTTTCTTCTAAACATCTCTTTATGTTTTCTCGCCATACGTGAGCAAACTTTCCAAAATTAAATATTTCTGAATGAGTTACTTGAACTTGAGTAATGTCTTTGATATTAGTTTGGTAATATACGCCTTGATTACGCATATACGAACCATAATCAAAACCTTCGTTAGACTTATTTGCGTCAAAAGAGTAAAGTTGGGCAACTCCTGAAACTTCATCATTAGGGAGTGCTTCGAATTCGATTTCTTTGCTAATTCGGACGAGTAATTTTCCTTTAACTACCTCATTATTTACTTGATTCAATTGAAAGATATAGTTGTTGTAATAAGCAGAAGGCTTCATCACTTCAACTACTTTCCCAGAAAAGTAAGTCGCTTCCTCCTCATCCAAATGATGCATATAATGCAATTCCTGATTGGGGGGTTGATGAAGGTTAGCGTTCCAAAATCCCAAAGCAAAGAATAAAATCCAACTTAAATAAGTAAAGGTGAAATTGCTATGAATACTTTTGTAGACTACTACAAAGTATATAACCAATAACAGCAAAGAAACACTAATGAAACTTATGAGGAATGTAGTTTCAATAGAGAACTTGAGAACTAAAAAAGTACCTGCAAGAAAACATAAGCTAAGTTGAATAAGGCTTGGATTGAGCAACTTCATAAATCAACATTAATTAGTTGATGCTAAAGTAATTAATAAATTGCAAAAAAGCAACTATCAACGTAAAACTCTTCTTGCTTTTTTTAAATTTTTACGCCAATATGCTTCATTTAGTGAGGAAATCATGACCCCGCGACTAGTGGAAGAATGAATAAATTTGACTTCAGGATGGGTTTCTGTAACAATGCCGACATGATTTACTTTTCGTTTGGGCTTGCTTGTAGAGAAGAAAACTAAGTCTCCTTTTCTAAGATTTTTTATACCTACTTTTTTCCCTTCTTTAATTAAATCGGCTGTAGTTCTTGGTAGCTGAATTCCTTCTTTAGAAAATGAATTAATCACTAAACCCGAACAATCTATTCCGCGTTTGGTGGTTCCTCCAAAAGCATATGGAGTTCCAAGGTAGGTTTTAGCTTCTTCAACAACAACACTCTGCTGATTTCTTACTTTTTTACTCGATCCACAAGAAACTAATAAAAATGTAAGTAGAAGAAAAGTGCTTAAACGAATAAAAGGAATTTTCATGTTTATTAGAAAAGCAATTCTCCTAAAAGAATTTCTCTTAGGCGAATTGTTTGATTGTATTATTCAGTTTTAAACAAATGTACATCTCTTTGTGGGAAAGGAATAGTACATCCTGCTGCTTCCAATTGAAGCTTAGCTTGTTCCATGACATAAAAATGTGTTGGCCAAAAGTTTTCATTTGCAGTCCAAAAACGTAACGATAAATCTACCGAACTATCTGCCAATTCATTTACAAACACAACTGGTGCTGGATCTTTCAGTACGTGTTCGTGGTTTTCAACAATATTTAGTAGGGTTTTTCTAGCTACATCTATATTCGAATCGTAGTAAATACCCAAAATCATATTGTTTCTTCTTGTATCTTCCGAGCTGAAATTTGTTACTTTGTTGTTTGAAAGTTGCCCATTTGGTATTACAATTCGTTGGTTGTTTGGGGTGATCAAAATAGTATAAAACACACTAATTTCTTTCACTGTTCCTGAAACACCTTGAGCTTCAATAAAGTCACCAACCTTGAAAGGCTTCAGTAGTAGAATTAAAACTCC
>SKIG01000246.1 GCA_007116535.1 Psychroflexus sp. | reverse complement strand
GAAGATGAAGACGACTTTGAAGAAGGATTTAGCTTAAATTAATTAAGTCTTATTTTTTTGAGCTTTAAAAAGCTATCTGTATTTTGGTGCTCATAACTATTACAATGATGAATATTTAGTTCGCTTGCATACTATTTTTAAAAATCGTTGAAACTTAACCGAAAAGTGAATTACTATTTCATCCCGCCAATGATACAAGCCACAAGCCACAAGACCTAATAAGACATTGTAAATAAAAGTCAAGTAATGTTCTGATTATTTCCGAACTTCTCCTATCTTTGTATTGAATTGAAAGAAGTAATAATAATTTGAGAATCATAAACAAACGGATTCTTGCGAAATTGATTCGAAAGAACCGAGGAAATACATAATTAGAAAAAGCGGTTCTACAGTTAATATCCGATATTGAGGAAAGTAATTGGACTACATCGCTTGAATTGGTTGTAAAAAGACCAGACGCAGATTGTGTTTATGGGGGTGAATTCTACTTTTTCGATATCAATATTCATCGTAGTTTGATTCTAATTGAATTTGAAGATAATGGCGAAGCAACGATTGTTTGGGCGGGAAGCCATGATGATTACGAACTCACATTTAAAAACAATAAAAATGTGATTAAAAAATGGCTAAAGGATAATAATTGGATTTAAAAATAGGGTAATCATGAAAGATATTTTCTGCATACAAGAAGTAAATAACATAAAAACATTGGAGAATGAATATGATTTAGAAAAGGCATCTTTATTGGAGCGTAAATTGCGCTTAATGATTAAGGAGAATCCCGATTTAAAACCCATTCGGAATAAGCTTCGTAAACTCATAGCAGAATACGAAGAAAGAGAGTGGTCTGAAGTTGATAAGATTTCCGATTCAAAAATTAATGAATCTGACAAGGCTGAACAAATAGTAAATTTTGAACAGAAATTTATTCAGAATAGAAAAGAGGCAATTCGGAAAAAACTTAAAGAACATGATATGACCCAACAAGATTTGGGAATAATATTGAGTCATCCTAAGTCATATATGAGTGAATTGATAAACGGAGTATCGCAGTTCACATTAAAGGATTTGGTTATTATTCATCGAATTTTAGGAATAAGTTTGAGTATTTTGATTCCGACATTTCTTCAGTCGGATACAAGAAATAAGGTGAGAGAATCTTTACTGAAACTTAATAAGCCAAAACTTAGACTAAGTACGAAACAATTGATATAAAACCAAAAGCGCAAAACAACAGTTTCTAACATCATGTTCTCTTGAAACGTTAAGTCAGTTGGCGGTTTCGCAGGCTGACAATAATGTAAAACGATATAACTCAATGAATAAAGTACATATCAAAAATTGTTTCAAAGAAATTAGGTGCCAAAAATCAAAACATATGGATATCATTCCCTTTAGATTAATCTATTGACTGAATTAATTTTTAAAATTTAATTAAAAAGTTAGAGAAAACGGGGCAAAAAAATCAAGTTATTTTATATGACTTATATTTTGTCCAAGACAGTCATTAATCAATTAAACACCATTTAAACATTGACAATTGGTAGGCGTTGTGAGATTTAGTCAATTCCCTGCCTGCGTAGACTTGTCAGGCAACTTTGTGAATGTAGTGTAATAGCCAAATTTTCTACATCCCAAAAAACACAAAGTGCCCCAAAAAACAAATTATTATAAATCGAACTTAGGTTTTCAAATTTTTTCAAAATCTGAATTAAAATCTTGTTGTATCTTTGCCCGCTATGAAAAAAGTAACGGAGCAAATTCAAAAGTTAGTAGATAAAGGTGAAATGTTGCCTTTGATGGAGGAATTTTATACCATCCAAGGAGAAGGCCATCATACAGGAACAGCTGCTTATTTTATTCGCGTAGGTGGTTGTGATGTCGGTTGCCATTGGTGTGATGTAAAAGAGAGTTGGAATCCGGAAATTCACCCTCCTACAGAAACCTACAAAATTGTAGAAAATGCTTCCAAATATAGCGATACTATTGTTGTTACAGGCGGAGAACCGCTTACATGGGATATGGGACCATTAACTTATCAGCACAAAAAAAACAACTTGAGAGTTCATATAGAAACTTCAGGAGCTTATCCACTTTCAGGTTCTTGGGATTGGATTTGCTTGTCTCCGAAGAAAAACAAACTACCTCAAGAAGAAATTTACAGTCATGTAGATGAACTAAAAGTAATAGTTTACAACAATCATGACTTTATTTTTGCTGAAGAGCAAGCAGCAAAATTAAAAACCAACACAGAACTGTATTTGCAGCCCGAATGGAGCGTAAGAGAAAAAATGATACCTAAAATTGTGGATTATGTAATGAAAAATCCTAAGTGGAAAATATCGCTTCAAACACATAAGTATCTCAATATCCCATAAAAATAGCTAAGAACAACTACCAGTTTTTTTTTATTTTACATTTTATCAACATAGTTTTCAAAACATTTAATTAATTTTAGACTTTAATAAAATTCGTCTTTAGCCAAGTTTCTAATTGTATTTTAGCTAAAGCAAAACCTAAGATCTGAATTAATTAAAAATTATGAAAGTACTTTTTTTTACAAAAGAATATCCCCCCAATGTCTATGGTGGAGCAGGAGTACATGTAGAATACCTAGCTAGAGAATTAGCAAAATTAGTTAGCTTGGAAGTCAGGTGCTTTGGCGAACAAGATGAATCTAGTGATAGCTTACGTGTACAAGGTTTTGATGAAAGTATTTTTGATGTAAGTAAAGCTCCAAAAAATCTGCAATCGGTTTTCAAAACACTACAGACTTGTATTCAGATGAATTCATTGCCATCGGATGCAGCTGTGGTTCATTGCCATACGTGGTATGCGCAATTTGCAGGAATTGTTTCAAAATTATGTTACGGTACTCCTTTGGTAATTACTACTCATTCACTTGAGCCACTTCGTCCCTGGAAACGCGAACAACTTGGTCGTGGCTACGATATGTCTTCATGGATAGAGAAAACCGCTATAGAAAT
>SKIG01000069.1 GCA_007116535.1 Psychroflexus sp. | reverse complement strand
CTTGGTCTGTGCAACAAAAAAACATCGAGGTAATCACATTCTAAATCCTGAATGCTTTTTTTAGCAGCATCAATAATATAGTTAGCATCGTATTGATAATGTTTCACTTTATTATTTGGTCGGAGGTGTTCAATTTGGATACCACATTTGGATATTAATTGTATTTTCTCCCGAGGAATATTCATTTGTGTCCAAGCCTTTCCGAATTCAGCTTCTGTGGAAAAACCGCCGTAAATATCGGCATGATCGAAGCTAGTGATGCCTGATTCTAAACAAAGCTCGATTGCCTCTTGGTATTGCTTGGTGGTGAATCTTGCGCCCCAACTCCCCCATTTCATACAACCTTGAATGATTGGTGATAATTTCATATTTGTACTATTATTTTTAATAATAATGGAACTATTTTATCCAAGTTCGATTTATGATAATTTGTTTATAAAACACTTAGTGGCTTTTGTGGCTTCTTGGTGGTTTTTGTGTAACAAAAAAATCACTTTTATTCTAAAACACACAAAGATTAATCACACATTGATTATTTAAATCCTTTTTATTCAATAAATTATGTCTAATAATTACATCGAACTGACGATATTTAGCTCAACAAAAAACCTACTCGTTTAAAGTAGGTTTTCTATTCTTGTTTGTTACTCAGAAACAGTTTTTATGGTACAACCAATTGCTTTGGTTTCTGTGGTTTTAATTTCTTCTCCATTTAGTAAAGCTTGAATTGCATCTTCTAAAAACTTTTCTTGTACTTGCGAAGCGTCTTTATAATTATCATCTATTGCTCCAATGTATTTCAATACGAGTTGCTCATTTTCTTTGTTCAACAAGAACACATGCGGGGTTTTGGTCGCTCCAAATTTTGGATACACTTCTTGACCTACATCTTGTAAGTAAAGGAAATTGAAGCCTTTTTCTGCAGCACGAACACGCATATCTTCCATCGAGTCTTTTGGTTGAGCTTTCGGATCGTTTGGATTTACAGCAACAACGGGATAACCTTTCGGAGCAAACTTTTCATGCAATTCAATTATTCTATCTTCATAGGCAACCGCATAGGGACAAGTATTGCAAGTAAAAATTAAAACAAATCCCTTAGCATCTGTAAAGTCTGCCATCGCATACTGTTTACCATCGATGTTTGGGAGTTTAAAATCGACCACCACATCGCCAACTTTGTAGCCTTCTTGAGCTAGTATTCCTAACGTAAAAAAACTTAGTATTAATAAAAAAATAGAGGTTCTCTGAGTCATAAGTCTTACCTTTTTCATATCCATTTATGTTTAGTTATTGTAAAAATTTTAAAATCTCTTCTTCTAATTCTTCTTTTTTGAATGGTTTTTCATAAAACGCATTTTGAGAAGAATTGTATATGTAAGTTGCGGGAATTGCTCCACTCCAAGTGCTATCTACTTTTGGAATCCAATAATGACTGCGCACGTCGTCCAACAAAAGTACATCGGATGATAACTTCATTTTATTGGCAAAAGGAATCACCTTAGATTCAAGGTGCTCGGGCATGTCTAAGCTTGCTAATACTACTCTGAGATTTTTCTTGGCATATTTTTCTCCAAGTTCTTCAAAATATGGCAACTCTTCCACACAAGGAGCACACCACGTTGCCCAAAAGTTTACCACATATACACTATCATTTGACTTATTTAATAATGGTTCAAACTGATCGAAGTTGTAAATTTTCAGGTTGTCTTTATCCCAAGTAATTTCCTTTTTGGTTGGTGATTCATCGCAACTAATGAGAAGAATAAGTAAGCCAACGCAGATGCTTAAAAAATGTTTTAATTTCATTTTACTAAATTATGGTATTATTATCGAATCTTTCTAAGTATAACATTTTTTTAAAAAAAGCTACTCCAAATACAGTCTATTCCATCGGTAAGCATATGAAAACATAGACCTAAGCAAACTAGTTTAAGCCTCATGTTTTTAGCAAACAATAAACCAATAAAGTAAACCGCAATTGCCACATAAGAATGTAAAAAATGAAATCCAATGCTACACCTATTCGGGTCGAAAATTGGGTCGGCAAACAAATGATCTACATCTACTAACATTGTTGCAAGTAGGATTAGGTAATTCTTTTTCCATTGTGTTTTGTCCCATGCATAAGCTATAAATATGGGGGCGATGAGGTGTAAAGAATAATGAACAATAGTTTGCACGACAGAAACCTAACTTGGCTATTAAAAAACTTCTACTTTCATAGAAACATTTTCAATGGGCCATTCACTCCCATCTACTTTTACTTTGGAAATTTTTTCAACTACTTCCATACCTTTGGTTACTCTTCCAAAAACGGTATGCTCTTCATCTAAATGATGAGCTCCGGTAGGGTCGACTACAATGTAAAATTCAAACGGAGAAGAGGCTTTGCTAATATTCTGTTCGCTGTATTTTGCCGCCGCAATAGTCCCATAAGCATGTCTGTGAAGAGGATTAAATTCATTCGGAATAAGAAAATCCCCAATTTTGTTCCTAAACTGACTTGCTACTTTTTTTTCTGAATTCCCTCCCTGAATGACAAAACCTTCAGCTACTCGATGAAATTCAGTATGGTCAAAATACCCAAGTTTGGTCAAGCGCACAAAATTTGTTCTGTGGTATTTGGGTCCTGCGTACAACATAAATTCAATATCGCCATAAGGTGTCGTAATTTTTCCATTTGCTTCATTGTTGTCGCGCTGGTATCTATCTAAAAAAGGCTTCAGTTCAGGTTGAGCAAGGCTTTGGATGTGCGACAAATCAACTTCTACAGAACCATCAGATGGTATGCGAACTTGTGGTGTAGTTTTGCTTTTTTTCTTTTGTTTATCGGTAGCTTCTATTTTGTTTGTATCTTTGTTAGAGATTGATTTTTCATCGTTTTTACAAGCAACCAACCACATAAAACACACAAGGACAATATAGGTATATGACTTATTCATATTTTCAAAATTTTCGTGCTAAAATAACAAAAAATGACTTACCCGGTAGAG
>SKIG01000216.1 GCA_007116535.1 Psychroflexus sp. | reverse complement strand
TTTGGTTGCGCTTCAGCAAGCAATTCACTCTCCGAAAAATCTATCTGTAAATCTCGTTTTCCATGAAGTAACAAAATCGGCATTTCAAGTTGTGCAATGTATTCAGTCGGTTGATGCTTCATCCATGATTGTATAAATCGATAGGTATCTTTTCCAAAGAAAACTTCCAAAGCAGGATGATATTCTTTTGGCGACTTGTTTTTACGCAGCAAATCGAAATTTTTAGCTGCTTGTTCTTTCAACACAGGCACTTGTCGTTCAAGTTGTTTCAAAACTGACTGATCGATGGATTGACCATAACCTGCCAAACTTATAAAAGCATCTATAGTATCTTTAGCCACCACCAAACTTACCAAGCTTCCTTCCCCGTAGCCAATCAAAATAATCTTTTGTAGACTGTTTTGTTTTTTGAAGTGAGCAATAATGCGGTATAAATCATTGATATAATCATCAAATAAGACAGTTTCTCGGGATGCAGAACCTCTGCGTGGAGAAATTATTTTGTCGTACCTAAAGTTAGAAAAACCTTCTTCGGCAAGCTCTTCTGCGAGTTTTTTAATTAAGTTGTGTTGCTGATAAAGCTGATTTCCGTCCCGATCTACAGGCCCTGAATTGGGAACAAAAATGACCAATATATTTTCTTTGGCATGTTCAGAAAAACATAATTCTCCTCGTGTAGGTCCAATTTCAAGCTTTGTTGAACTGATTTTTTGTGCATGAATAACCAAGAAGCAAAAGCATGAAAAGATACCTGTTAAAAAAAACTTCTTCATTGTTATTAAAGCTTTAAATTTAATTTTTAGTTGCCCAAAAATACACAGCAAAATCAAATGATTAGGTATTTTTGAAAAAAATAAATACGATGAAAAATAAGTTTTTGTTCATTACGCTTTTACTTTCGGTTGCTAACACCGCTTTTGCTGAGGATTGGGGACAAAACGGACACAGAACCGTGGGTGAAATAGCTTCGCAATACCTTACAAAAAGTACACAAAAGAAGTTGCTTGATTTGTTGGACGGTGAGAGTTTGGCCGTTGTTTCTACTTTTGGAGATGAAATTAAAAGTGACTCCGATTACAGAGCATACGGTGCTTGGCATTATGTAAACATTCCTTTTGACAAGACCTATGATGAAATTGAAAAAAATCTGAAAGGTGATATTATTGTGGGAATAGAAACTTGTTTAGAAAAGATGAATGACAAACAACTCCCTAAAAATGAACGTCAGTTTTACCTAAAAATGTTAGTGCATTTGGTAGGCGATGTACATCAACCCATGCATTTAGGTTTAGAAGAAGACCGAGGAGGAAATGACATAAAAGTGAAATGGTTTGGTAAAAACTCGAATCTTCATCGGGTTTGGGACACTGAAATGATTGAGAGTTACAATATGAGTTATACTGAATTAGCTACTAACAAAGTAATATTTTCTAAAGAACAAATCAAACAATACAAATCGGGAAGTTTGATGGACTGGGTAGAAGAAACTAGACTACTTACCAAGCAAATTTACGGCTCTGCAAAAGATGGTGAGAACTTGGGATACCGGTATTCTTATGATTGGTTTCCTATTGTAAAACAACAATTGCATATCGCCGGCATTCGACTTGCACATTTATTGAATGAAAAGTTGGTCTGATAAATATTGATTAACAATACATAGATAATAATAAAAAACACGTTCTTTTATTTCGCATTAAATTATTTGATTTAAGGGTTTGAATATCAGTTTTTAATAATTCATTATACCCCCAAACACAAAAAAATCATAACTCTTCTAACTCAGCTCTTACTCTACTAACAGTTAGATTTAAACCCTGTTAACGTTGTTATTTAGTAAAATAATCATAGGTTACTGTAACTGTTGAAAGAAAAAAGAAAGTAAGTTGATTATGCAACGGTCTTGAAATGTTTCTGTTTGAGAAAATAAGGTAAATGGGCAACCTAACAAGATTACCCATAATACGGCTATATATGTGAATTTGAGTCTCATTAAAACATAAATAATCAACTTAAAAAAACTTACAAATGACTCAAAAGTTAACTATTAAATTATTTCCTATTCTTGTTATTTTTCTTTTTACCTAAACTGATCGAATATTCTACAATTGTAACATCAAAAATCCAATTCATAAAAAAAGCTACACAGAATAAAGTAAATCCTTGCCAAAAACTGTATGAATTTTTTTCAGAAAGAACTAAAGGAACTACCACCACTAAAGGGATCCCAAACTTTCTCAGAAATATTTCTTCAATTTTTTTTAACTTCATTTGTAGTTTAAAATCTAATTAACAATTTATTCTTTTAAGTTAGGTTATTTCATTTTAAAAATCTTCCTATAATCAATTTGTTAATGCCTAGCACTATTATCACAGAGATAATAATTGAGACTAGAATTTTCAAATAAAAGGCAGGCTGAGTATAGTCGAAAAACTGTGGATTATCATACTCCATAACTGAATAAAAGCTTAAGCTGAAAATAATGATAGCTAAAAACGTAACTCCTTTCATACTTAATCAAATTATGATACACAAAATCATTGCTTAAAAATTTACTATTCGTAAAATAAAGCATAAAACTAAGCAAAAAAATACCCGTTAAGGGGTATTTTTTTTGTTTTTAGTGTTAAAATTTAAAAGTGAGCACAAATTACTCTACCAAAACTTGATAACTCCATGCAGGATACGTTATTTTTTCTCCGGCTACTAAATCGTCTTCTTCACTAGTCACACAATCTGTGTATTCATTTGAAATTAAATTCATACCAATACCCAAAAAAACAAATGTTAATCCTGTTGGAATAATTCCTATTTTTTGGACATATGCCTACTTTTGTAAAAAAGTTTAGGTATGAAAGCGCAAAGCATTGGTATTGATTTTTTTGTTCCTTGTACGAGCACTGCATTGCAATTGCCTTTGGTACAAGAAGGAATAAGCGCAGGTTTCCCAAGTCCTGCAAACGATTTTTTGGATATAAGCATCGATTTGAACAAAGAGTTTGT
>SKIG01000097.1 GCA_007116535.1 Psychroflexus sp. | reverse complement strand
TTGGACTTCAATTGAATGTTCCTGTGTTCAACGGTTTTTCTGTGAGAAACCAAGTACAGCGTTCTAAAATAAACTTACTTCAAACCCAATACCAACTTGAACAAGTCGAGCTTAACCTTGAATCGAATGTATATCAAGCCTACGTAGATGCGCAAGGAGCTGCAAAAGCTTACGATGCAGCTATCAAAGGTGTTGAAGCTCAAGACATCGCATACCAATATGCAAAAGAACGTTTTGATGTTGGTTTGAGCAATTCTTTTGAAATTACGCAATCTAAATTTAGATTGACAAATGCCGAAAACCAATTGGTACAAGCTAAATATGACTTTATTTTTATAATAAAAGTATTAGAGCTATTCTTTGGTATTCGCCCTGTCGACTACTAGAAAAAATCTTTTATTATTGACACATAATAAAACACCTTGCTTTTCCAAGGTGTTTTATTTATATTTACACGAGAGATAATCTTATTAAACATGCAATTTAGCGACCTAAAATACTTCACAGCTTATTTGCTTCCAGTTTGTGCTTTTATTGGTTTGAGCACACACGGAATATGGAGTTGGTTAACTCCTGTCGTTACCTTTGGTATCATCCCTATTATCGAACTTTTCACCTCAGGTTCTGCTGAAAATTTAGATGAAGAAGAAGCCAAAACAAAGGAAGCTAATCCATTTTTTGATGCGCTTCTATATGCTAATCTTGTTGTTGTTTATGGTATTCTTTTATTCGCTTTGTACCAATTCAATCAAATAGATTTTGCTTTATGGGAATTAGTAGGCTTGTTGTTTAGTGTGGGGATTATTCTTGGAAGCAACGGAATCAATGTGGCACATGAGTTAGGTCACCGCAACAATCTTTGGGCAAAATGGTCAGCTAAATTGCTTTTAATTCCAAGTTTTTATTCACACTTCACCATCGAACACAATTACGGTCACCACAGCCAAGTTGCTACACCCGATGACCCTGCAACAGCTCGCTACAATCAAAGTTTATATCATTTTTGGTTTCAATCTGCTTATGGTCAATACATCAATGCTTGGAAGTTAGCTTCAAAAATTCCTTTCTCTTCAACAAAATTTTTTTCCAATGAAATGTACATCAACACAATTCTACAACTGATTTTTTCGATGGGTGTATTACTGATTTTTGGTTGGAAAGGATTGCTTTTTGCACTAATTATGGGAGTGATTGGCTTTCTGTTGTTAGAAACCATCAACTACATAGAACATTATGGATTGATGCGAGCTCAGCGAAAAAGCGGCAGGTATGTACCCGTAAAAGAAATTCATTCGTGGAACTCAAACCATAAGCTTGGGAGGATTCTCTTATATGAACTCACCCGCCATTCAGACCATCATTATCGAGCGCAAAAGAAATACCAAATTCTCGAAAACCACGACACAAGCCCCCAACTTCCTTATGGGTATCCAACTTCTATGCTTATCGCTGCCTTTCCTTATCTTTGGTTTAAGCTGATGAATAAAAAAGTGAATGAATGGAATCAAAAAAATGTAGAAAAGGTTTTTTAGAACAAGATATTTGTCTTATATTCGTGGACAAATGTCATAATTTATGAAGCCTTATCAATTATACTCGTCAAAATTACCTAGCCTAAATGAGGCAATGACTCACTATGGCAAAGAAGTAAGCAATCATACAGCTTTTCAACTTAGCAGAGAACGGCTTACTCCTGCAGACTTCTTCGATGATAAACTTATGCTTATACATGCTATCAGCTATGGCATTACTTTTCGTTTCTTCGCTACTATCCAAGAAATGGCTCCATTTTCGGAAGAAGAATGGGCAAATTACCTCAATATCTCTCTCAAAACACTTCAACGAAACAAGAAAGAAAAAGACTTTATTTTTAAGCCAATACACAGCGAAAAAATTATCGAGCTTTTCGAGGTAGTTTTATTTGGCCTGGAAGTGTTCGATTCCAAAGAGCAATTTCACAAATGGTTACTTCGCCCATCATTAGCTTTAGGCAGCATGACTCCCGCCAAACTCCTAGAAAACTCCTACGGAAAGGAGCTTGTCATGAACGCACTCAATGCTATAGATCAAGGTATTTTTGCTTAAGTATTTTTCTATGATTGTTTATAGGTTAACAAGAAAAAAATACGCCTCCGAGTTAAGTGGTGTTGGCGCTTCAAAGTTTGGCAACCGTTGGAATAGTAAAGGTACTGAAATACTTTATACTTCCTCAAGTAGAGCTTTAGCTATGGCAGAAGTAGCCGTTCATCTTTCTTTGGAATTATTACCTAAAGACTATCAGATGTTAGCAATTGAAATTCCTTCAAATGCTTCAATTAAGGCGCTTAATGCAGGCGAACTTCCTTCCAATTGGCATTTGCATCCTCCTATACCACAAACCCAAAAAATAGGAGATGCTTTCATTCATCAACAAGAATATTTGGTACTAAAAGTGCCTTCTGCTGTTGTTGCAGGAGATATTAATTTCCTTATAAACCCACATCATTCACAATTTTCAGCAGTAAAAATTAGTGAAAGATCAAATTTTCCTTTTGACACTAGGCTATTTAAAACTTGAGGATACTTGTTGATAAATCATCCCTAAAAAGCCTTCTTTTTCTTCCTCACTTGTGACCTCATTTATGTAACTTTACACCAAAGTTGAATAATATGTACTTAATTTTTGATACCGAAACTACCGGATTACCCAAACGGTGGGATGCTCCAATAACAGACGTAAACAATTGGCCTAGAGCAGTTCAGATTGCTTGGCAATTACACGATCAATGGGGTGAATTGGTAGAAGCCAAAGATTATTTGATTCAACCAGAAGGTTACGATATTCCGTATGATGCCGAGTCGGTTCACGGAATTTCAACTGCCCTTGCTCAAGCGCAAGGGGTTCCCTTAGCGCAGGTGCTTATGGAATTTAATGAAGCACTATCTAAAACACATTTTATTGTCGGTCAAAACCTTGGCTTCGATGTAAACATCATGGGAGCCGAATACATCCGAGCGTCAGTAGAA
>SKIG01000070.1 GCA_007116535.1 Psychroflexus sp. | reverse complement strand
TCTTCTTTTGCACGTGTTTTGGAGTCAATTTTCAATCCTTCTGATTTCTTATACCGAACTTTTAGTTTACGAAAAGAGAACTTAAAAAAACTTCGGCTAATGAAAGCTGATCCCCTCATTACTACCATGCTAATGAGTAAATATGACAGAGAAGCACTTTCGGCAACGCTACAAATATCTAAACGAGATATAGATGACATACTCAGGCGTTGCAGTTATTCGAGAGACTATGTTAGAACTGCCTCCGACCTTCAAGTCTTGGATGCAATGAGTAATTGTTACGAAGATTACAGAGCTATAAATAGGTAAATAAAATGCAAAAACTGGTTGTTTTATCAGGAGCCGGAGTAAGTGCAGAAAGTGGTATCAACACTTTTAGAGACGCTGACGGCCTTTGGGAAGGCTACGATGTAATGGAGGTTGCTTCTCCGCAAGGTTGGGAAAAAAATCCCGCACTTGTATTGGACTTCTATAATCAACGACGACGACAACTAAAAAGTGTTCTCCCCAATAAAGCGCATCGACTAATCGCCGAACTCGAACATCATTTTGAAGTAAATGTAATAACTCAAAATGTAGACAATTTACACGAAAGAGCAGGTTCAACAAACATACTCCACCTTCACGGAGAACTTAAAAAAGTAAGAAGCGTAAGAAACGAATCGCTTATTTTACCTTGGGAAGGTGATATTGTTTTAGGAGATCTTGCTTCTGATAATCAGCAACTACGACCACATATAGTTTGGTTTGGAGAAGCAGTTCCCGCCATGGAAAAAGCCATGCACCTCGTTGCCAACTGCGATATTTGTATCATCGTAGGAACTTCTATGCAAGTTTATCCTGCTGCGGGTCTTGTAGATTTTGTTGGAGCATCAAAGCCAATTTATTACATAGACCCCAATCCTGCTTATATTCAAAATAGCCAAGTGCAAGTTATCAAACATAAAGCTACCAAAGGCATGGAAATTTTATTTAATAAATTAATAGACACACTATAATTATAGACAATGAATCATAGTTTAAAAGCAATATCGCCCATCGATGGAAGATACCAAAGTAAAACCGAAAGCCTGGGTAATTACTTTTCAGAATTTGCACTTATCAAATACCGAGTTTGGGTAGAAGTAGAATATTTTATTGCACTTTGTGAACTTCCTCTACCGCAACTAAATTCAGTAGAAAAAAGTACATACGAAGCCTTACGGGATTTGTACCGCAATTTTTCTGAAACCGATGCGCAGCAAATAAAAGACATAGAAAAAGTAACCAACCACGATGTAAAAGCGGTAGAATACTTTATCAAAGAAGCTTTTGAAAAACTAGATTTAGCCGACCATAAAGAGTTTATTCATTTTGGATTAACTTCACAAGACATCAATAATACAGCAGTTCCGCTTTCATTGAAGCATGCGGTTGAAAAAACATACCTTCCGCTTTTAGACCAAGTTATTGACACACTTTCTCAGCTTGCAAACGAGTGGAAAAACATTCCACTTTTAGCAAGAACGCATGGTCAACCCGCCTCTCCTACTCGATTAGGAAAAGAAATAGAGGTATTTGTAGTTCGTCTGAAAGAGCAGAAAAAAACATTACTACAAATTCCATACGCTGCGAAATTTGGGGGAGCAACTGGAAACTACAATGCGCATTTAGTAGCTTATCCAACCCATGATTGGAAGAAATTTGGAACCCACTTTGTAGAGGAAATTTTGGGCTTACACCACTCTTTTCCTACTACACAGATTGAGCATTACGACTATTTAGCAGCAAGTTTTGATGCGATGAAACGTATCAACACTATTCTTATTGATTTAAACAGGGATATTTGGACTTATATCTCCATGGATTATTTCAAACAGAAAATCAAAAAAGGAGAAGTTGGTTCGTCAGCAATGCCACACAAGGTTAATCCAATTGATTTTGAAAACTCAGAAGGAAACTTGGGCATTGCCAATGCGCTTTTTGAACATTTATCAGCAAAACTGCCTGTTAGCAGGCTGCAACGAGATTTAACAGATTCAACTGTTTTACGAAATATTGGCGTTCCTTTTGGGCATACGTACATTGCATTCCACGCAACCTTAAAAGGTTTGGGTAAATTAGTATTGAATGAAGCTCAAATTCGACAAGATTTAGACAATCAATGGGCGGTGGTTGCAGAAGCTATCCAAACAATTCTTCGTAGAGAAGGCTATCCAAAACCTTACGAAGCCCTGAAGGATTTGACACGCATCAACACGAAAATTACGCAAGAAAGTTTACATACGTTTATTGACACATTAAACGTGAGCGACGCCATCAAAAATGAATTGAAACAGATAACTCCGTTTTCGTATACAGGGATTTAAGAATAAAGTGTATAAAGCCTGTCTTCACTTTCAGTCAGGAAAGTAATCTACAAAAGCATGAAACTTAAAGCTTGGATAAATGCAGCTCGATTACGAACCTTACCACTTTCCATCGCAGGAATTTTGGTTGGTTCAGGAATTGCTTGGAAAGATGGTAATGGAGATGTGCTTATTCTAATTTTAGCCTTACTCACTACTTTGAGTTTTCAAGTACTTTCCAACTTTGCTAATGATTACGGCGATGCAGAAAAAGGCACCGACAACGAAAATCGTGTTGGCCCCATGCGCGCTATTCAAAGTGGAGTAATTTCTGCTAAACAGATGAAGAAGGGAATTATCATTACAATTCTCATTGCTGTGATGCTAACTATAAGCCTAATTTATATGGCTTTTGGAAAAGAAAACTTGGCTTTAGCTTTATTTTTCTTATTTCTTGGTGGCTTAGCAATACTGGCCGCCATAAAATACACAGTTGGAAACTCGGCTTATGGTTACCGCGGTTTAGGAGATTTGTTTGTATTCTTATTTTTTGGTTTAGTAGGCGTTTTGGGTAGTTTGTATTTATATGCTAAGGAATTTACATTATTTGATGTTCTCCCCGCAATAAGTGTTGGCTTATTGAGTGTTGGTGTGTTGAATTTAAACAATATGCGAGACCATGT
>SKIG01000129.1 GCA_007116535.1 Psychroflexus sp. | reverse complement strand
AGCAAGCAATCCTTTCACCTCTTGTTGAATGTTTCTATCCTGACGAGATTGTGCCGACATAAAGCTTGTTCCTGCCAAAAGAAAGCAGGTAAAAGCAATAAAGTATACACTGAAAATAGATTTATTTTTTCTCTTCATTAAACAAGTCATATTTGGATAACCATTTTGTTTTTCTTTCTAATAGCAACACATCAATCACTAACAAAAATATGCCAAACAGTAAGAACCATTGAAATTGATGCTGAAAATTAGCATATTCTTTAGATTCAAAGCTGGTTTTTTCGAGTTCATTTAAGGATTCTAAAATTGCTTCTACAGCTGCAGAAGTGTTACTGCCATCCACAAAAATCCCACCTCCCAAATCGGCAATCTTCTTCATGGTAGCCGGATCGGCTCTTGTAATTACCGTCTCGCCTGTATTGTCTTTTTTGTAAGACTGAACCACACCGTTTTTCTTGATAGGAATTGGTCCTCCTTTTTCTTTTCCTACCAAAATAGTAAATACAGTGATTCCTTCTTCATAAGCTTGTTCTACAGCACGTTCAAAATCAGCTTCGTGATCTTCGCCATCGCTCACCAATACTAAAACTCGACTAATTTTTTGCTCATCGTCATAGTAGCGTTTGGCTAGTGTAATTGCTTCTCTAGTTGCGGTTCCTTGACTGGAAACCATATCGGTATTCATCGCTCTAAGAAAAGTTTTGGCCGCTGCATAGTCAGTTGTAATAGGCACTTGCGGAAAGGCCGACCCTGCATAACCAATCAATCCAACTCGATCGCCACTAAGGTTGTTTATAATTTGGTTGATAATTTGCTTGGACTTGTCTAGTCTATTTGGCGAAATGTCTTCGGCTAACATTGACTTAGAAACATCAAGCGCAAAAACAATATCAACTCCCTCTCGATTAACAGTTTCGATTTTTGTTCCCATTTTGGGATTCATTAGCGAAATGCTTAAAAAAATTATACTCACACTAAGCAAACCTAGTTTAATCATGCTTTTAAGCGGTGATTTGTCTGGTGTAAGTTTGGCAAGCAACTCAGGAGAAGCGAACTTTGCCTGCGCCTTTTTTTGCCAAAAACGCAATGCCCAAAACATTACCCAAAGTACCGGAATACCAAGTAACAACCACACATATATATATTCTTCAACTATGTACATAACTAGACAAAACTTCTAAATAGATTGAATTTTAAAATTAATTCTATTCCTAACAAAATGACACCAATCAACAAAAAGAAGCGGAATTTTTCTTCGTAATCGTAGAAGGTTTCTTCTTCTAACTCTGTTTTTTCAAGATCATCAATTTCATCATAAATCTCTTCTAATACTTTTACATCAGTAGCACGATAGTATCTGCCGCCCGTTTCTTCTGATATGTATTTCATCAGTTCTTCATCGATTTCAACATCCATCATTCGGTATTGAATCTGCCCGTTGGGCAATAATGCTGCCGGAGACATGGCTTTTCCGCGTGTACCAATACCAATGGAGTATATTTTTACGCCGCTTTGTTTAGCAATTTCTGTTGCTGTAATTGGGTCAATGAGACCTGTATTATTTACACCATCTGTCAATAATATAATTACTTTACTTTCTGCTTCGCTATCTTTTAAACGATTAACAGCCGTAGCAATCCCCATTCCTATTGCTGTACCATCATCTATAGAACTCGCAAAATCCATGCTCTGAATGGCATTAATTACAAGTCCTCTATCTGATGTTAGTGGGGTTTTTGTATAGCTTTCTCCTGCATAGATAACAATCCCGATGCGGTCACTTTTTCTGCGCTCTACAAAGTCTGAAGCTACTTTCTTGAGTGCCTCTAATCGGTTAGGTTTAAAATCCTGAGCCAACATACTGGTTGAGATATCTGCTGCCATAATAATATCTATCCCTTCCATTCCTGAAATTTTGCTCGAAACATCGACTGTTCTTGGTCGTGCTATAGCAACAATCATAAAGGCTAGACTTGCTAAACGCAAAACATACAAAATAGGGCGAAGCTTAGGAAGCCAAGTTTGGTTTTCCTTCAGCCACTGAACACTGGATATTTTAACACTTGGTTGTTGCTTGTCTCGCTTGGCATACATCCAATAGCCTAGTAATGGCAACAAAAGTATTGCCCAAAACCATTCAGGATTTTCAAAAAATATAGCGTCCCAATTCAACATTATTCTTCTTGCTTATTAAGTTCGACAGAATTCAATATTCGTTTGACAATCTCGTTGGCGTACTTGTCATCTTCATCATAAATCATGGTAATTTGTTGGTAACCTCCACCTTCACCAAAGTTCAATATGTGGTATTCTTTTCTAATATCTTTTTTAGTGAAAGGATTTTCAATAGCAAAACTTCCGTAGACCTTAAGCCCTTTTACTCCATCTAAACTTTTGTATTCTTCCTCTTTCGTAAGAATATTGTAAGCGTCTTTCTTTTCTAACTGGTCGTAAATACCATCAACAGCTGTTGCTAAGTCAAATTCTCGTTGCTCATTGAATTCTAAGGTGCTAACCACTATATAGAAGTTACTAAAAATTCCAACTAAAATAAAGGTTTCATTTCCTTTTAGCATTTTTGCAGCTTCGGAACTCATTTCAATATCACCACGCACCAAAACATCAGGAGTAGTAACACTTACAGGTGGAAAGCCATAAGAACTAGTTACCCAATTACCTTCCAATAAATCTTTTGAAGCGTTACCGAGGTAAGTGTCTTTGACGTAATCCCAACCTTTGTTGGTTCCTAGATAAGTTATTCCGCCTGCTAACAACAAAACAATCACCCCTGCGATACTCGCAAATTTGATAAGCTGTTTTCTCTGAGCAATTTTTTCTTGGTACGCCTGATTTTGCTTCAACTCTTCTTCCGTTGGTTCAGGAATTCCTTGATCTACTTCGTCTGTAAAATCCTTGATAAATTGACGGTCTTTTCTGGCAGTGAGTACATCTGGTTGTACCCGGGCGAACTTTGCTAAATCAGCGCGTTCCAATATCTTTTTAAAATCTTCTAAAGTAGT
>SKIG01000221.1 GCA_007116535.1 Psychroflexus sp. | reverse complement strand
TAACGGTCGAGTGTATGAGTAGTGTGGCTTTGTACATACTCTCGATTTACAGATAAACTTATTAGCCACATTACTTATACACTTTGCTATAGGTATGTAAAATTTATGGATTATGAAAAGATTAGCATTTGAAGGTTGGAAAGGTAATTTCTACGACAGTTATTTTGACAGACTTGAAAATGGTGAATGGGTAAGAATATCTTTATTCAAATACCTATGGTTAAAATTGACGGATCATAGAGTAAGAACGAGATTTGAGTAAAATTTATCACCTATAACGGCTATGCTATGAAACGTAGGGCATAGATAGCCGAAACTATTCGATAAGAACGGACGACAATAAACAACCCTACACATTAATAATCACACTCTCGCCCTATGTTTTATAGCAATTATTGGGCGTAGTGCTTTAATCGAATTAAAAAATGAAAAGTACAATTTTAATTAAACTCAAATGGCTTAACAGATACTTCAATGCGTTGATAGTATATTTTGTTTTTTACAACACTTACTTTGGATGGAACAAAAAACCATTAACAGAATTAGAGACAACCTTTGATGATGTTCTAAAAATAGCAATATACTTAGGCTTTGGATTCATCCTTCATGTCATTCTAAGCTATATCAAATTTAAAATGCACAAATATCAGTCAGAAATTAATAAGCATATAGGGCTTTAGCATTACGCCCAACTCGTTTATTAAAACAATAACCAAATCATGAAGCTCATGTTTTTTTGAGTTGGTTGGGCTAACGGACAACAGAAATGAAAGTAGAAAATTTAAAATACCTATTAACACACGGTCAAGAAGCAATGACCGTAATGCAAATAGCAGATGCACTTAAAGAAGCTCATGACTTAATTCAAAAAGCTGAAAAAATGGAACAATTAATTAAAGAAATTCAGCTATATGAAACAGATAGTAATGATGCTTGGATAACAAATGTTTTGAAAATGATTGATGAAGCACTAAGGCAGTGAGCGTATGTGCCAACTACACATTAACGCAATAACCAAAGCGTAAAGCTGACGTTTTTTTGAGGTGATTGGGCTAACAGACAACAGATAAAACTTAATAAAATGAACAAAAGTAAAGAACAAGCAGAAAACAAGCCATGCACTATACACGGTGTTATGTGGCGTTTTTCGATAGTTTTATTAATACCAATTACTTTAATATTGATGGTTACGGTTATGCCTATAAGGTGACTTTTAATTGGGAAATACCGATGGGAACAAAAAGAATTTCCATTACTTTATAATTGGTGTAGAAAATGTGGTCTCTAAATGCCCTATAACGGAAAAGCATAACAACAGTAACGGAAAATTAATAACTAAATTTTATAAAAATGAAAGAAATAATTGTAGATTTTTTAGAATGGATGTCAGATAACATTGAAGATATTTTTGAGCTTGTAGATGACCCTGAAAAAGTTGTAGACAAATATTTAAAAGAAAACAATAAGTAGTTATTGTTGTTATGCATTGTTACTTGCAGTGCGCCTATTGAGTGTGATTGTTTGGCGCATTGCTATGTAACTACTATATATACGCAATAGAACTTTAACCCCCGTAAAGCCACAACAATGAAAGATATAAACAATGCCTTATTGCACATAAAAGCAAAGCACAACGGAGAAATCCCACACCAATATGGAAGACGAGAATGCGCTAAACTGATGGACTCTTACGCTAAAGAATACCACCAATCCAAGTTAAAATTATTGGGTGTAGTCGATGTTGTAGATCAAAGCGAACATTTTTGCGAATGTGATGGTGTGCAAGACTTAATAGCAGGTACAGGCGAATGTAGAAAATGTGGTGGTCAATGCACTTACTAAGCAAAATAAAGCCTAACTACACATTAACCCAATCCCCAAATCATGAAGCTCATGTTTTTTTGAGGTGATGTGCTGATTATTTACTGATTAAAAGAACAAAATTATGATAACAAAACATGATAAAGAGATAGTTGATACTATCAAGAAATACATTGACCAACAAGCAATGGTTAGTGAAATAGAAGTTGATTGGGAGAAAATACACTGGATTGAAACCCTTGATAGGTTAGCAAATAATTTGCGTATAGCCCCTATTAGCTTTAGGTTTTGCTCTCCCGAAGATATTACTGATAGTTATTATACTGCTGAATGTAGTGCGTGCGGTTGGTGGGGTAGTAGTAAACTTCTTGATGGTGGTGGTGCTATTGCTGACACAGGTGACTATTTTGATTGCACTTGCCCTGTGTGTGGAAATGCTGATATTGATGAAAAGTATGATGAGAGCAAAACTTGAAGCTAACTCACACATTAACCCAATCCTCATTACACGTCAACGTCCATCGTGTATGCGTAAGGGGATTATTAACGATAAAACTTTAATAGAATGACAAACGAAGAAATACAAAAGCATATAGAGCAGAACTGCCGACATGAAGACGGAAGACCAGCAATGGATGAACAAGCCTTTTATGAAGGTGCTAAATGGATGAGAGACCAAGCCTTACGCACACCCGATGCTACAGGGCGAAGCGAACAGTTACCGCCTTGTAAAAAATGCGGTAAAAAGTGGAACGGTAGTTTAGAGACAAACTGTTCGTTAAAAGATGGACAGTTTATCACTAAATTGCACAGGTTATATGCGGTAATTGACTACAACGTTAAAAATAAACACAGTAAAAAATACATAGATGCGATGTGGGTATTAGAAAACCCAAACAGATATGATGAGCGAGATGTAATAGATGCAAAAAGATACTGCAATTCTTACTTGGATGGATATAACCAAGCCTTACGCATGCACGATTCTGCAAGGCAAAAAACGTAAAATGATAAACACAATAGTGATATGAAAGAACAAAGATTGGAAATACTACGAAAGGTAGCTAACGGAGAACTAACACCTGAGCAAGCACATACTGAGCTATTGGGTTTATCTATTGTTGGCGTATCGTTGCCTTCTTCGGAAGCCGCATACAAAGAAGGTTTAAGTAGAAAAAGACGTGGAGAAAAACAACAACACT
>SKIG01000140.1 GCA_007116535.1 Psychroflexus sp. | reverse complement strand
TATTGCTCAATATTTTCAGCAATAAAAGCCGTTAACTCCCCCTCCTCGTAAGAATAACTTACCTGAATTGGATTACAGCAAACTTCACAGTCTTCAATATAAGTCTGAGATGTTAGTGAAGTATCTAACAGCATGCTTATTTCCTCCCAACAATATGGGCACTGAAAAAAATGTTCATTCATCTTACTAGCTTATTTCTTCTAATTGCATTTGTACTTCTTCCCACGTTTCCATAAGCTCTTTTAGCTTCTTTTTCTTACTCTGATAGGATTCAAAAAAATTATTTTGCTGAATGGTCGCATCATAATTTGTCGCTAATTCAACATCGATTTTTTTAATTTCTCTCTCAAATTTGCTTATTTCGCTTTCAACCTTAGACAACTTATTTTTGAGAGACTTTAGCTTTTTTTGGTCCTCGTAGCTTGCTACCTTTGTTGCTTGAGAAGACTGTTTTTCTTCTTTTTGCTTTTTTGAGGCTTGCTCAACTTGACGCATATCGTTAAGTTCGCGTTGTTTCAAGTAATCATCTATTCCTCCTAAAAATTCTTTCACTTGGTGATCTCTAAATTCAAAGACTTTTTCTGCTAAGCCTTGCAAGAAGTCTCTATCGTGGGAAACAAGAATTAAGGTGCCTTCAAATTTCTGAAGAGCTTCTTTTAGTACATTTTTTGATGGTATGTCCAAGTGATTAGTGGGCTCATCCATAATCAATACATTCAACGGAGATAAAAGCATTTTGGCTAAAGCTAACCTGTTTCTCTCTCCCCCTGAAAGTACCTTTACATACTTCTCTACTTCATCGCCCTTAAACAAAAAAGCTCCTAGAATATCTCTTACTTTGGCACGATTAGATTCGTTAGCTGCGTCAATCATGGTATCTAAAACAGTTTTATTTCCGTCTAAATACTCGGCTTGATTTTGAGCAAAATAACCCACTTGAACATTATGACCAACCTTAATTTCTCCTTCAAAAGGGAGTTCGTTCACCATCATTTTAGCTAAGGTTGATTTCCCTTGTCCATTTTGCCCCACAAAAGCTACTTTTTCATTTCGTTCTATGTAAAAACTAACTTGGTTAAGTACTTTTTTCTCGCCAAAGGATTTGCTAGCTTTGATAGATTCAAAAACAACTTTACCAGGGACAACAGAAACAGGAAAATTAACTTTCATTGCAGCTGTGTCTTCTTGGTCTACTTCTATACGTTCTATTTTATCTAACTTTTTGATAAGCGACTGAGCCATTGAAGCTTTGGATGCCTTTGCTCTAAATTTTTCAATTAATCTTTCTGCTTGGTCAATTTCACGTTGCTGATTTTTTTGCGCATTGACTTGCTGTTCCATCAACTCTTTGCGCAAATCTTTAAAATCTGAATACGCTTTTGGGTAATCATAGATTCTCCCTAATGAAATTTCAATAGTACGGTTGGTTACATTATCCAAAAACATTTTGTCGTGAGAGACAATCACCACACAACCAGGATAGGATTTCAAAAATCCTTCTAACCAAATAATACTTTCTATATCTAAATGGTTGGTAGGCTCATCTAGAAGCAGGATATCGTTGTTTTGAAGAAGTAGTTTTGCAAGCTCTATACGCATTCGCCATCCTCCTGAAAAAGTTTCGGTAAGTTTATTAAGGTCTTCATCTTTAAAACCAAGACCTTTCAAAATACGCTCAGTTTCACCTTTGTAGTTATATCCTCCCAAGATTTCATAACGATCTTGATTTTCGCTAAGCGAGTCAATTAGCGCCGAATAACTTTCCGACTCATAATCAGTACGCTCTGCAAGTTGAATATTTATTTGATCTAGTTCTGATTCTATGTGCATTAACTCTCCAAAAGCTTGGTAGGTTTCTTCTAAGACCGTGTTACCAACCGTAAAATCTATGTCTTGACGAAGTATTCCTATGGTAAGTCCTTTTTCTTTACCTAACTCTCCTTCAAAAGAAGTTTGATCTCCCGAAAGAATTTTAAGCATAGTAGATTTTCCCGCGCCATTTTTTCCGATTAAACCTACTCGATCCCCTGCGGTAAGACGAAAACTTATTTCATTAAAAAGGTACTCCCCGCCAAAAGAAACAGAAAGCTTATTGATATGTATCATTAGTTACTTATAATTTGTGCAAAGATTGGTATTTTTGTTCAGAATAAAAATTAAAATTTCTATGCTTAGGGGCAGTAAATTATACAGCATTTTTACAGGGAAATGTCCAGTTTGTCATTCGGATAAAATGTACATCGAAAAGAACCCTTTTATTTTAAATAAAATCACTAAAATGAAAGAACGTTGTGGAAATTGCAACACAAAGTACAAAATTGAACCTTCTTTCTTTTATGGAGCAATGTATGTGAGCTATGCAGTAGGTGTAGCTATTGCAGTTGCAACATTTATAATCAGTCATTTTTTTATCGGACTAGAAAAACTAACTTCCTTTTGGATTATTCTAGGAGCTATGATAGTTTTAATGCCCATTAATTTAAGACTATCAAGAAACATATGGATTAATTTCTTCTTTAGTTACGATGCTAAAAAAGATGCTAAATCGTAAACCTAACGATGGAAGCTTCTTTCATAATTGCTTCATCATATAATAAATTTCGCACAAGTTGTTCTGCTAACAAAGGCGAACAAATAACACCTCTACTTCCCATCCCATTAATAATAGATAAGTGTGGATATTTAGGATGTTTCCCTACGACAGGATGCCTATCTTTAGTCGTTGGGCGGATTCCTACTACCTGACCAATCACTTCAAATGGTTCTGTAATCATTTTAGATAAAGAATCACTTAGTAAGTCAGTAGCTTCCTGTGTAGTAACATTCTCCTGAATATCTCTATTGTAAGTAGCTCCAAACTTATAGGTTCTTTTTTTAGAGAGCGGTATCAAAAAGTGCTTCCCCTTAATGACAGGTAGATTCTTTAAGTTTGGAATAGAAACAATAATATATTCACCCTGATTACCATAAATTGGTAATGTATTGAAATAAGGGTTTTTTAAAACTCCAAAACCCTCTGCGAAAATTATTGCATTATAAAATTCATTATC
>SKIG01000235.1 GCA_007116535.1 Psychroflexus sp. | reverse complement strand
TGTTTGCACCGCCGGAATTACTTCCACCAATGGCATTAAAGGCGCGGGATTAAAAAAGTGAATTCCAATACAGCGTTCAGGCCTTTCTAAACAAGAAGCGATAGACGCGATAGAAAGCGAAGAGGTGTTACTTGCAATAATGGCATCTTCTCGTTGAATCGACTCTAACTCCCGAAATACTTTTTGCTTAATGTCTAGATTTTCGACAATTGCTTCAATGGTTAAGTCGGCATCGTGTAAGTCTTGTAAACTATCTACGTAACTGATATTACATTGAATTCTACTTTTTTCTTCTCCATCTATTCTTCCTTTTTCTACCAAGCGAGATAGAATCTTTTCTAAGGATTTTTCGGCTTTCTCTAAAGCTTCTTTTTTGGTATCGAAAAGTTTCACTTTGCAATTAGCTGTTGCTGCTACTTGTGCAATTCCGCTTCCCATGGTTCCGCTTCCTATTATTGCTATGTTCATGTCTAAAATAATTAATATCGAATAAGTAATACTGAAATTTGAAGTAAATTTACTTATATACTTGTCTTTTTTACTTTTGAAGTTTTTATACTGGATACAAAAATGGCAATTAATTCATTATTTTCACCGATTAAGTGGTTTAACTTTTCCGTATCATTACTTAACTCAGCTCCTCTAAGTATTTTAAATTAACCAAAGATTCCCTAAGTTCTTTTAAACAAACCTTCATTTTATGTACAAAATCTTTATGAGATTCCGCACTTTGCGCTTCTCTATAGTTTAAGGCTGTGGATGATGAATACCTAATTAACTGACCTGATAAATGAATTGAAGCAAAAGATCCGTCTAAGGTTTTACAAAACAAAATTACTTCTACAGAGAATTTAATTAGCCTCTCTTCAAGGTCGTACTTGTATTTTTTCATAATTATTTATTTTTTTTACATCAACATAAGTTCAGGATAAAATTAATCAATTTAAATTCCTTATCTCTCATTTGTGTACATGTTCTACTATAATACAAGCAAGTTCGCTATTTGAAATTTCAATTTATCACTTGATAAACCACAAAAGACTCAAAGTGTCTCAAAAACAAATCACTATAAATTGAAGCCATCTATATACTAAGAATATCATCTTGTTGTTTCTATACAGAATTTTTATAGTACACGAATACCTAGCCCTGATTGTAGTGGAAATCCCGCAGAGACAATGGTTAGATTTTCTTGCTTTGATGGAGCGACCAGCGGAAGCTCCCATCAGAGCTTAGATAAACTTGCCATTGGATCGAGGAATTGAAACGGAAAGCAGGTTTTTGCTCCTAATAAACATTGAGATTTAAGATTTTTGAATTGTGGGCTTTGTTTCGGAGATTAAAAATAATTGAGTCAAAACATATTTTATCCGTATTTTAGCCGTTATTAAAACAAAAAACAACTATGCCGTCATTTACTTTTCGCCAATGGAATCTTTTTTCTGGTTGGTTTGTATTTTTTATAGCATTGACCACGTATTGGCTTACCGTCGAACCTACTGCGAGCTTCTGGGACGCTGGGGAATATATTTCGACTTCGTCTAAACTTCAGGTGGGACACCCTCCGGGAGCGCCTTTGTACCAAATCGTGGGGGCATTTTTCTCTTTATTTGCTTTAGAGGCGTCTAATATCGCATTGATGGTCAACCTCATGTCGGTTTTTTCGAGCGCTTTTGCTGTATTGTTCATGTTTTGGTCTATTACATTGATTTTCAGAAAAATATACCCTGATTTAGATAACGCATCTTCTAGCAAGCAATTAGCAGTGTTAGGAAGTAGCTTTGTGGGCGCCTTGACCTTTACCTTTACTGATAGCTTCTGGTTTTCGGCAGTAGAGGCGGAAGTGTATGCCATGGCGGCGCTAATTATGGCGGCGATGTTTTATCTGGGGTTGCTCTGGGAACGCGATATGCATCAAGCACGTGGCGATAAGTGGTTGATTTTGATTGCGTTTTTAGTCGGTTTAAGTTTTGGTGTTCACTTTATGGGATTACTTACTATTCCTGCAATTGGGTTTTTGTATTACTTCAAGAATACGCCTAAAATTACCATCAAGAACTTTGTCATTGCCAATTTTGTGGTGGTGGGTGTTTTGTTGTTTATTTTTAAATTACTTCTCCCCTACACGATGACTTTCTTTGCTGAAATGGAGTTGTTTTTTGTAAATAGCTTAGGACTTCCCTTTAATTCGGGGACAATTTTTGCTGGTTTGGTACTGATTGCTTTATTTTACTTTGGGCTTTCTTATACGCGAAAAAAACACTACTACCAATTGAATACTTTGGTTCTTTGTGTTCTTTTTATATTGGTTGGTTTTTCGAGTTGGATCATGCTACCGATTCGTGCAAATGCGGGAACAGTTATTAATGAAAACGATCCTAACAACGCACGTGAGTTACTTGCTTACTACAACCGTGAACAATATCCTGAAACCAAACTTTTCCTTGGGCCGCAGTTTACAGATATGTTTGCGGGACAACACCCAACAAATCCATTTTCTGATGATAAACCAAAATACGAAAAGGATGTTGAAAACAGACGTTATATTATTGTCAACGAAGACAACTACAGAAACGCAGTACAAAATCCTCACCCTGATCATGTGGCTGTTTTGCCTCGAATGTGGTCTACTGATCATGCTAAAAATTACCTTTCCTACACAGGTCCTTTAGAACTTAGAATAAAACCTGAATTTCAAGGTGAACGAGAGCTCTATCAACTAGTAAGTTCCCTAAATACAGGGCTTGAACGTAGAGACATAGAAACTGATGACTATATCAAATACCTTAAAGAATACGCTGAGTATATTGATGTGCAAAAACCTAGTTTTACTGATAATTTGTCTTATTTATTTAATTTTCAGTTCAACTATATGTACTGGCGCTACTTTATGTGGAATTTCGTAGGGCGACAGGATGATATCCAAGGTAGAAAAACAGATTTGCACGGTAACTGGATTAGTGGTATTGATTTCATCGATGAAATCCGACTTGGAAATCAACAGCAAATTACTAGCGATGCTCGAAATAACCCCGGAAGAAACACCTATTA
>SKIG01000190.1 GCA_007116535.1 Psychroflexus sp. | reverse complement strand
TAAGAAGATTTTCTTGTCCTTAGTTTTGTATGGTTTGAGCAATTCATCTAAAGTTTCGTAGGCTTGTTCGCCAAAGGCATAATCCATTACTATGATTACAGCATTTTCTTTGGCATCTACATTGAATTGCGAATTTTTGTTTTTCAGCTTTTTCAAGTCGAATAATTGCACATCTATATTAGTTCCGCTCCTGTCTCTTATGAAAATCATTCCATTTTCTTGAGCGTGTTTTTCCACTTGGTCTCTTAGGTGTTGATTTTCAGGTTTGCTCAAGGCTTCAAAAGTTGGCAGCATATTATTTTCATCTACCTCATCGCCAAGCGCACCTTTGGCATACAAGGTATTCATTACAGAATGCATGTTGGCACTTATAATGTGAATTTCTCTTTCCAATAAGTCGTGCTTCAACAAAACTTCTTTGATATGCTCAGCCCATAACTCACCGTGAATATGATGCCCAAGTCGTTCCCGCAAAACAGGACTAAAGGTAATTACACGTTTTTGGTTTTTGACTTCTTCGTTGATGGCAAGTTTTCCTAGGTTATAGATAATTTCAAGGAAACGATCAGGTCTTCCTTCAGTAGCAAATTGCGGATAAATCTTATTTACTTCACTAAAAGTTCTACCTAAAATATTTGCTGTGTGAGTTATTGCAATTTCTCTTTCTTCTAGACTTAATTCTGAACGATTTTTGATGGCTTGCTCCAATTTTTGCCAATCGCGGTTTACGTGACCAACATCATTGATAAGCACGCGACGCATAATTTTATGCGACTCCATAAACATGAACGTCAAATGGGTAAGAATATCGTAAATCTCTGAGCGACCTCGAGTGATTTCAATATTCATTTGCTCTGCATCAATGCGGTAGCAATTTCTTCTTCGTTTTGGAGGGACAATTGCTTTGAAATGCGAATTTGCATACCCTTCGTCACTAGTGAGATTGATAAATCTACATTCTTCTAATCCAATTGGCAGACGTTCAATTATGTACAATAAACCGTTTAATTCTCCTTTATCTTCAGCTATAGAGCCGTAAATCTCGGGGCTCAAGGTAAGTAAAGATTGGCGTAAAGTTTCTCCAGAAACCCCCATTGGCTTATAAAATCCTCGTATGAACAAATGACGCATTGTAATGTACAAACGTTCGATAGCATTGGTGCTTTCCCTTGCTTTACTTCTATGTATATCTTCTAATTTCTTCATTTTATTTTTCTAAGTATTCGTTTAGTTTGTCGGCAATCTTTCTGTCGTTGGAAAGGCGTGGAAGCTTATTTTGACCTCCAAGTTTTCCAATAGACTTCATGTATTCATTGAAGCCGTCTTTTGCAACAGCCGTTACCACTAATTTTCGTAAAATATTCCCTTTGATTAAGTCGTCGTAATAAATGTTTTGAGAACGCATTTCATTATCAATAATTTGAGTAAAAGCTTCCATATCTTTAGGCTTCTTCTCAAATTCTACAAACCACTCATGGTAAGGTAAACCTTCTTTTGGCTCAACTTGAGGTGCAACTGTAAACTCTGTTATTTGTGTGTTGGTTTGCTTACAAGCAATTTTCATCGCTTGCTCTACTTCTTTGGCAATAACGTGTTCTCCAAAAGCGGAAGTAAAGTGTTTGATTCTTCCTGAAACAATAACTCTATAAGGTTTCGTAGAGGTAAACATAATCGTATCACCTACGTTGTAACGCCATAAACCTGCATTATTGGATATAATCATTACGTAATTGACATCGACCTTAACTTCACCGATGGTATAAACCCTTGGATTTTTGTTATAGAATTCATCTGCTTTGATGAACTCATAAAAAATGCCTGCGTTAAGCAGTAATAACATTCCATGAACATTCTGCTTGTCTTGGTAAGCAAAGAATCCTTCTGAGGAAGGATAGAGTTCGATACTATCTATTTTTTTGCCAATTAGTTCTTCAAACTTAGCTCGGTAAGGTTCGTAATTGACCCCTCCGTAAATAAAAAGCTCAAAATTTGGAAAAATTTCCGAAATGCTCTTGCCTTTTAATTTAACAAGTTTTTCGAAATAAGTTTGCACCCAAGAGGGGATTCCGCTTATCAGCGTCATGTTTTCAACAACTGTTTCTTCAACAATTTTGTTGACTTTTGTATCCCAATCAGAAATACAATTAACTTCCCAAGAAGGCATGCGGTTACTCTGAAGATAAGAGGGGACAAAATGTGCTACAATGCCTGATAGTCGTCCAAATTTGATTCCATTTTTTTCTTCTAATTCCGGGCTTCCTTGAAGGAAAATCATTTTTCCATCTACAAAATCGGCCTTTCCTGTTTCATGTATATAACTTAAGATTGCATTTCTCGCAGCATCAATATGGTTGGGCATAGATGCTTTGGTCAGTGGAATAAATTTTGCACCTGATGTAGTCCCTGAAGTTTTTGCGAAATACAAAGGTTTTCCCGGCCAAAGAACATCCGTTTTACCATTAAGAATTTTTTCTACGTAAGGCCGAACACCTTCGTAATCCCGAATAGCAACTCGGTTTTGGTAGTCTTCATAGGTCTTAATTTCGCTAATACCGTGTTCTTTTCCAAATTCTGTATTAGCTGCTTGACTAATAAGTTCCTTAAATACTTCCTGTTGTATTTCAATTGGACGCGAAACCCAAGCATCGATTTTTCGTTGCGTATATTTAGCTACTAATTTGGCGGCAAAACTTTTTATAGACATAGATTCAATTTAATCAAAATTAATAAATTCTGCTGGATTCATAGGATTTCCATCGCTCCAAATTTCAAAATGTAGGTGAGCTCCGGAAGAAAGCTCCCCTGTATTACCTAATTTAGCAATCACTTCACCTGCTTTTACAGTATCCCCTTGTTTTTTTAATAAAACTGCGTTATGCTTATACACTGAAATAATCCCAAAACTATGCTCAATAATAATCACATTTCCTGTTTCTACTGTCCACTCAGCGAAAATTACCACCCCATCGGCTGTTGCTTTGATAGGATCATTTTCTTTGGCTACAATATCGATAGCATAATGCCCTTTTTGACGATTGAACTCTTGAGAAATAGTTCCCTTTAC
>SKIG01000158.1 GCA_007116535.1 Psychroflexus sp. | reverse complement strand
TTCTTTACATCTTAAAATATTTACCATTATAAAAGTCAATCAGACAAAATTTCTTTGCGTCTTTGCAACTCTGCGTGATATTTGCAATTACCTTTTCTCCTCCATATAATCCGCAATTCTTCTCAAGAAACTTCCTGCTAAAAATCCATCAACAATTCGATGGTCGAAGGAAAGCGACAAATACATCATGTGTCGAATTTCAATCTTATCTCCCTCTTCGTACTCGATGACTTCTGCTCTTTTTTTGATGATTCCCGTAGCTAAAATAGCAGCTTCAGGCTGATTTATAATTGGAGTTCCCATTAAGCTTCCAAAAGTACCGACATTAGAAATGGTAAACGTACTTCCTTTGGTATCATCCGATGAAAGTTTATTCACTCTAGCTTTAGTGGCAAGAATATTTACTTCCTTCGCCAAAGAAGCAAGGTCTTTTTTGTCGGCATTTCTAACAACAGGGACAATTAAATTTCCCGAAGGTAAGGCGGTTGCCATACCAATATTAATTTCTTCTTTTACAATGATATTTTTTCCATCTAAGGACGAGTTAATCATCGGAAAATCTTGAATAGCTCTAGTTACCGCCTGAATAAATAAAGGCGTAAAGGTTAGCTTTTCTCCAGTTTCTTGTTGAAAAGAATCTTTATTTTTATTACGCCAAGCAACCATTTCAGTTAAATCGGCCTCCACATAAGCTGTAACATGTGGTGAAGTATGCTTTGAAAACACCATGTGATCAGCAATCATTTGGCGCATTCTATCCATTTCCACCAGTTGGCCTTTTCCTTTATCTAGGTTTAATTCAGGAACTTTGAAGCCTACCTCTTTTTCAACTACAGTTTGAATAAATTGAAAAGGGCGACCCGCAGTTAAATATTCATAAATATCTTTCTTTTTCAATCTTCCGTCAGCTCCTGTAGCAGGGATTCTAGCAAGCTCTTCATAACTAATGTGATTCTCCTTAGCTATTTGCTCTACTAAAAGCGAAAAAAAACGATTTTCACCTCTTTTAATTCCATTAGAGTCAGTGATATTCACATATTGGTTGGAAGCAATAACCGACTTATCTCTTTTTTGTTGAACTTTATTTTCTATTGAAGGACTTAAAGGAGTTCTTTTTTCTGAAGATTCTTGCTTTGTTATTGAATTGGCTACTTCATTTGTAACCGAAACATCAACAACTTCAATAATTGCAATGACTTCCCCAATTTTTATCACCTCGTTTGGTTGTACATTTATTTGAATAAGCCTACCTGAAAATGGTGCAGGTACTTCATTATCCACTTTATCAGTTCCAACTTCTAGAAGAATATCATTTTCATTGAAAACTTCCCCTTCTTGAAAATTCCAACTTAAAATAGTTCCTTCCGTTATACTTTCTCCCATTTTTGGGAGTTTAAATTCAATTCTATCAGGGTTTTGTTCACTCATATTTGATTTATCTAAGGCTGAAAAAGTCGCTTTCAAAAATGCATTTTATTTTTTTCTATATGTGTTTAGGGTTTCATAAAAGTCCTCTTGAATAGGTCGGTTTTCAGGGATTTCATTCAAGGGCTCGCATTCCTTCATCGTATCGTGGCAATCTGTTGGTAATTGTTGGTAGAGTTTTGTTCCCGCAGTCTTCCATTGAATCATTTCATCAGAAACTTCTTTAATGATTTTAGCAGGGTTTCCAACAACCAACGAACGCTTGGGGATAATCATTTCCGCTTTTACAAAACTTAACGCACCAACGATAGACTCATCGCCTACAATAGCATCGTCCATAATAACGGCATTCATTCCAATCAAACAATTTTCACCTAAATTAGCCCCATGAATAATTGCTCCATGACCAACATGTGCACATTTTTTAAGTGTAATGCTTTTCCCAGGAAACATGTGTACGGTGCAATTTTCTTGAACATTGACACCATCTTCTAAGATTATTTCTCCCCAATCCCCTCGAATTACAGCACTTGGTCCTATGTAACAATGTTTTCCAACAATAACATTACCAATTAAAGTTGCTTGAGGATGTACAAAACTACTTGAATGTACAACGGGAATATGTCCTTTAAATGAGAAAAACATTTATTTGAAACGTTTTAATTTTTCTTTGGTAAATTCACTTAAGACAAGTTTACCACTAATTTTAGCTCTTTCTATGAGCAGAGAATCCCAATCCTCTGTACCTTTCCAAAACATTTGCTTCATGTGCTTTACAGCTTCGGGATTATACTCGCATAAGTTTTCAGCAAACTTGGCTACTTCTTCATCCAATTCCTGTGTAGAATCAAATACTTTTGTAAACAAACCTTTTTGTCTTGCCCATTCAGCATCATAAAAACTATTGGCATCTATAGCAATTTGCGACATACCGCTAACTCCAAGCTTACGTTGCACCGCAGGACCAACTACAAAAGGGCCTATTCCGATATTTAATTCACTTAACTTAATAGCTGCGTATTTAGTAGCCATACAATAATCCATCGCAGCTGCTAATCCTACGCCTCCACCAACGACTTTGCCTTGTACACGTCCAATGATAAATTTCGGACACTTACGCATGGCATTGATAACATTGGCAAATCCGCTAAAAAACTTCTCCCCTTGTAGTTCATCTTCAATGCTTATAAGTTCTTTGAAACTAGCTCCTGCACAAAACGTTCTATCACCGCCTGATTTTAGTATAATAACTAACACATTATCATCAATACATGCTTCTGTAATAGAATCAGCCAATTGAGATAAAATATTACTTGGCAATGAATTATGCGCAGGATGAAAAAATTCTATGGTTGCTATTTGATTGTTTACACTTGATTTTACGTATGCTTTTGTCATATTATTGCTTTTACTAAATCGTTTTCGAAAATATTAGATTAAAAAATATAATACAAAAATAAAGATTAAAAAAGAAATGAAGGTCTGTTAATGTAGGTAATAGATGTTGTTTTGAAGGTATTTAAACAAAAAAATCCCCATACACGATTGTGTATGGGGATTTTGTAAAGGAAGGCGGCGACCTACTCTCCCACGGATGCAGTACCATCGGCGCTAATGAGCTTAACTTCTCTGTTCGGAA
>SKIG01000222.1 GCA_007116535.1 Psychroflexus sp. | reverse complement strand
GTTGTTTTCTAGTTTTTAGAAGTTCCTCAATTTGTCCCATTTCAGGTTGATGCTCGAGTTTTAAAGTTTGTTGGTAAATCCCGTCTGTTATTTTCTTAGCTATGTTGTAGCCGACTTTTTTATTATAGTACTCGAATATTTTTTCAAGTTCCCTTTCAGAAAATTCTGTCCAATAAATTTCTAACCCCATTTCTTCATTTTTTCTTGAAGATCGCTTGATTTAGTTAATCGTCCACTTTTAGAATCTTCTATCGTCTTGTCAATTCTTTCATTGAATTCTTCAACAGTAAATGGCTCAAAATTTTCATCTTTAGAATATTCATTTTCTTTCTTTAAGATATTCTCAAGACGATAAATTAGTTCTTCATTTTGAACTTTTAAAAATTCTTGAATAAATTCTATTTTTCGGGTTTGAATATCCATCTCTATAATTTTTATCAAATATACGAATTATTAGATTTGAGTTGTTTGATTTCTTTGTTTAGCCACTTATTACAAATTATCCTAAAACAAAACAGGCTACCCAAAATGAGTAGCCTGTTTTTCTTAATAGTATACGAAAACTATTTTAAGATCCGCACATTAGGCAATCATCACCTTCGGCGTCTTTTGATTGCTGTATTAGTGCACGCAATTCTTCAGGGCTTAAAGAAGAGCCTTCAGGAAGCGGTTGATTAGAAGCAGCCGGTTGAGCTGCAACTTTTGCTGTTTCTGCAACTTGCGCAGGAACTTCTTGTTTTTTGTCGTTTTTTAAAGTAAACTTAATTGCATCTACCGCAGATTTTGTTCTTAAGTAGTACATTCCTGTTTTCAATCCGCTTTTCCATGCGTAAAAATGCATTGAAGTTAACTTTGCAAAGGTTGCTCCCTCCATGAATAAGTTAAGTGACTGTGATTGATCGATGAAATATCCTCTATGGCGAGACATATCGATGATGTCTTTCATAGACAATTCCCAAACTGTTTTGTACAAGTCTTTGATGTCTTGCGGAATAATGTCTATATGCTGAATAGAACCGTTGGCACGCATGATGGCATCTTTTACATCTTCATTCCACAGGTTCAAACGAACTAAATCTTCAAGTAAGTGTTTGTTTACTACGATGAATTCTCCTGAAAGCACGCGTCTTGTATAAATATTTGAAGTATATGGTTCGAATGCTTCGTTGTTTCCTAAAATCTGAGAGGTTGAAGCTGTTGGCATTGGCGCAAGTAATAGAGAGTTACGAACTCCACTCTTTAATACTTGTTTACGCAGTTTCGCCCAATCCCAACGACCGCTTAAATCTTCATCTTTTAATCCCCACATGTTGTATTGGAATTCTCCTTTACTTATAGGCGAACCTTCATAAGACGAATATGGCCCTTCTTCTTTTGCTAACTCCATAGAAGCAGTTACAGAAGCAAAGTAAAGCGTTTCAAAGATTTCTTGATTGAGCTTTTTAGCTTCATCAGAAGTAAAAGGCATACGTAATTTGATGAACGTATCTGCCAAACCTTGAACACCTAACCCAACAGGACGATGTCTCATATTTGAGTTTTCAGCTTCTTTTACAGGGTAGTAATTTCTATCAATTACTTTGTTCAGGTTGCGAATTACTCGTTTGGTAATTCTAAATAATTCCTTGTGATCGAACTCATTTCCTTTCACAAATTTAGACAAGGCAATAGAAGCAAGATTACATACTGCAACTTCGTCTTTGCTTGTGTACTCCAATATTTCTGTACACAAGTTTGAAGAGCGGATTGTTCCTAAATTCTTCTGGTTAGACTTGCGGTTAGCCGCATCTTTATAAAGCATGTAAGGAGTTCCTGTTTCAATTTGTGATTCAAGAATTTTTTCCCAAAGGTTTCTTGCTTTGATAGTTTTTCTTCCTTTTCCTTCCTCTTCGTATTTGATGTACTTAGCTTCAAACTCTTCACTGTGTGAATCGTACAAGCCTGGACATTCGTTGGGACACATCAAGGTCCATTGGCCATCCTCTTCTACTCGCTTCATAAATAAATCGGGAATCCACATAGCGTAGAATAAATCTCTTGCACGCAATTCTTCTGCTCCATGATTCTTTTTCAGATCCAAAAAGCTCATGATATCTGCGTGCCATGGTTCGATGTAAATAGCGAAAGAACCTTTTCTTTTTCCTCCTCCTTGATCTACGTAACGTGCAGTATCGTTGAAGACCTTCAACATTGGTACGATTCCGTTGGAAGTTCCATTAGTTCCTGCAATGTAAGAGCCCGTTGCACGAATATTGTGAATAGACAAACCTATTCCTCCCGCTGACTGGGAAATTTTTGCTGTTTGCTTCAAAGTGTCATAAATACCATCGATGCTATCATCTTGAGTAGTAAGCAAGAAACAAGATGACATTTGAGGCTTAGGTGTTCCTGAGTTAAATAAAGTTGGAGTTGCATGGGTAAAAAACATTTTCGACATAAGGTCGTATGTTTCCAACGCACTTTCTAGGTCATTCAAGTGAATTCCTACTGAAACCCTCATCAACATATGTTGAGGACGCTCAGCAACTTCTCCATTCAACTTCAACAAATAAGATCTTTCTAAAGTTTTGAACCCAAAGTAATCATAATTAAAATCTCGGCTATATATAATATGAGAATCGAGTAAGTCTGAATTTTTCTTGATAACCTCATAGACTTCGTCTGAAAGTAAAGGTGCCTTTTTGCCAGTACGAGGATTTTCATACTCATACAAATCAGTCATTACTTCACTAAAGGTTTTCTTTGTGTTTTTGTGTAAGTTAGATACCGAAATTCTAGCAGCAAGATGAGCATAATCAGGGTGAGCGGTTGTCATTGTTGCAGCAACTTCAGCAGCTAGATTATCTAATTCACTGGTGGTTACTCCATCGTATAATCCTTCAATTACACGCATGGCAACTTTGGTTGGTTCTACTAAAGGATTAAGTCCGTAGCAAAGTTTTCTTACTCTTGCGGTAATTTTATCGAACATTACCGGCTCCTTATGACCATCTCTCTTAATTACGTACATAGCTTATTAGTTTTTGGGGTTCTTTATTTTGTTGTCAGTTTTCAGTTTTCAGTT
>SKIG01000157.1 GCA_007116535.1 Psychroflexus sp. | reverse complement strand
TAACAAATCGAAATTATTGTGAATCATATAATTAGTCACATGAGTTGATGCAATTTTCGCTGAATGAATTGCCATCGCCATCCCATTTCCGCAAAGCGGGTGGATTAGTCCTGCTGCATCTCCGATGAATAAAATGCCCTCTTCGTATTTAGTTTTTTGCTGAAATGAGATTTGTGAAATAGCAAGGTAATCTTCAAAAACACTATTCGCTTCTCGAAAAAAGTCGCTAACGAATCGGTTTTTTGTCATTTCATTCGCAACAAAATCAGTAATACTCGAATATTTTTTAAAAACATCCGTATGCACTAGGGCACATAAATTGATACGCTTGTTTTCTACTTGCGATATGCCACAATAACCTCCATGAAAATTATGCAATTCAACTATAGAAGTATCAAAATCAGGTACTTCAAAATGCGCTTTAATTCCCACCCATGGAGTTTTATGAGCGATAAATTTTCGATTCAATAACTTATCTATCAATGCTCGTTTACCGTGTGCTGCAAGGATGAGTTGAGCTTCAATTTGATGATTTTTAGTGTGAATGATTTTGTTGTTACTAGATATTTCTATAGCAGTTACTTTATCGTGAATAAACTCCACCCCTACTTGAAGCGCGCGCTCATACAATGCGTTATCCAAAGTATAGCGTGAAATACCAAAGCCTCCCAAAGGTAAATCAACTTGGAGGCTATTTCCATAAAGGTTTGACAATTTAAGTTGATTGATATCAACTGCTTCTTCTAGTGTTGAAGCAATTCCCAAAGAAGTCAAATAAGGTTTAACTTCATTGGAAATATATTCTCCACAAACTTTGTGAAATGGATAAGCTTTTTGTTCGATGAGCAACACATCAAGGCCTTTTGTTTTTGCATCAATTGCAAAACAAAGGCCCGCCAATCCTCCACCGATAACAACAAGTTGATTTTTTTTCACCATCTAAAAGTAGCGCATAAAAAAATCCCAACATAAGAATTGGGATTTTTGTGTTTGTTTTTAACAAAAATACATCTACTTCGAAGCCTCTTCAGCTTCTAGTTTCATTTCTTCAGAAGCAACAATAGCTACTTCTACGCGTCTGTTTTTTGTTCTTCCTTCAGCAGTAGAGTTGTCATACTTTGGTTGTTCTTCTCCAAAATATTTTGTTGTCAGACGCTTACTAGCTATTCCATTTTTTATTAAATAATCGGTTACAGAATTTGCTCTTCTTCTGGACAAATCCATATTGTAAGTTGCGCTTCCTGAGGAGTCTGTATGACCTTCTATAATTAAGTTTGTCTTGGGATAATCCAACAAAATTTTGATTAATTTATCCAATGATTTGCGAGAATCAGCATTGATAAAATCTTCATTTACACCAAAATAAACCCCTGAATTTTGATCAAATGTAACCGCAATTCCTTCGCCAACACGAACTACTTCTGCTCCTGGTATTTCTTCTTCGATTCGTTTTGCTTGCTCATCCATTCGGCTTCCGATATAGGCTCCTGATGCACCTCCAACTACACTTCCTATAACTGCGCCAAGAGCTGTATTGTTTCCATCACCTACATTATTTCCAATGACTCCGCCAATAATTGCTCCACCTGCAACACCAATTGCAGCTGCTCGTTGTGTGTTATTTGTATTCTGAAGAGCATCACAAGATGCCATTACTAATACAAGTCCTAACAAAATACTTGTTGATTTTATGTTTAAAAAACTCATTGTCTAATTTTTATTGAAAGTTAATACTATTGTCACAGGTTTTCCTTGAAAATTTACACTTGTACTCCATTGCATTTTGGCAGCATTGATGTTGTCTAATTTCCATACACTTCCTTGTTTTTGTTTACTTGCGCGTTCATCTTCAGCAAGTTTCACCAATACATCAAAGTTGGTAGATTCGTCAGCACGTAAAGACCAAACCATGTTTTGCTCTAGTACATCACAATCAGACTGCTCGAAGTAGACTTTTCCACGGTTATTATTAGGTACAAAAGACCATGAACTACCAATAAAACAATTGGAGGATGCAGTTTGAAATAAAGTCACATCAAAAAAGCCTGTAGCACCTGGAAAACTCACATCTGTTAACTGCCAATTTCCTTGAAATTCTGATTCAGCTGACTTAATAACTTTTGAAGCTCCACAAGAGGTGAGTAAAAAAGTAAATAGGAATGAATAAGTAATTATTTTCTTCATTGATTATAATTTGTTGATGTTTTTTAGTGCTTCAAAGTTAATTTAAACTAAGCTAACTCCAATTGATTAACCTCATTTTTTAAGCCAAATTTTTCTGGCTTCTTCTAAATCTCCAGGAGTGTCTATACCAACGCTAACTTCTGCGACCTCTATCATTTTTATTTTCTTTCCGTGTTCTAAGTAACGAATACATTCAATTTTTTCTGCACTTTCCAAAGGAGTCATCGCTTGGTGATAAAAATCAAGCAAGGCTTTTTTTCTGAAAGCGTAAATTCCAATATGTCGGTAGTAAGTAACCTCTACCTCCTCATCGCGTTGGTAAGGGATGGGTGAACGTGAGAAATAAAGTGCTAGATTCTCTTGGTCGGTAATTACCTTCACATTATTCGGATTTTGAATATCTGCAGTTTTTGTCAGTGGCGTTTTCAATGAAGCTAAATCAATATTTCCAACGGTATCATCTTCAAAAATTTGAATCAATTTAGCAAGACTTTCTTTATTGGTAAATGGTTCGTCTCCTTGTACATTCACCACAATATCAGCTTCCATGTTTTCGACCGTTTCTGCGATACGGTCGCTCCCGCAGGCATGCTCTTTTTGACTCATAAATACTTTGGCATCTTTTTGCTTCAATAAATCAAAAATCTCTTGTGAGTCGGTTGCCACCCAAACTTCGTCGAATAATCCTGTCTTTAAAGTTGCTTCGTAGGTACGAACAATCACAGGCTCTCCACACAAATCTTGAAGTAACTTTTTTGGAAATCTTGTAGCTTGCAATCGAGCAGGAATAACAGCAATTTTTTTCATTAAGTGTTTTTAATTTAAATAAAAATCAAATTTAATCAAAAAGACTTTAGCTTATCAAAAATAACATTATCAAT
>SKIG01000013.1 GCA_007116535.1 Psychroflexus sp. | reverse complement strand
GCTCGAATTCCGTAAAATAACAAATTATAAATTTGTATATTTTACGAGAATACTCGTTTCGGTACTTGAAACAAGGCTAAAAATTGTGAGACTTACCACTAAATTTAATTAGCTAAATTTTCATATACTCGAATTGACATGTTTATTTTAATCAGCAATAGATATAATAAATGAAACTCATAAACAACAAATGCATACAAAAAGAATAATCCCTTGCTTAGACATAAAAGAAGGTCGTACAGTAAAAGGAATCAATTTTGTGGGGCTTCGTGATGCAGGAGATCCTGTCGATTTAGCAGATTTTTATACAAAAAACAACGCTGACGAACTTGTCTTTTTGGATATTTCAGCCACAGAAGAAAAAAGAAAGACGCTCGTCAAGCTAGTGGAGAAAATTGCAGAACGAATCAATATCCCATTTACTGTAGGAGGTGGAATTTCTCATGTAGAGGATGTCGAAATACTACTTAATGCAGGAGCAGACAAAGTTTCTATCAATTCTTCCGCTGTTAAAAATCCACAGTTAATAACTCAATTGTCCAAGCGATTTGGCAATCAATGTGTAGTGGTTGCCATTGATGCCAAAAAAATCGGTAGCGAATGGAAAGTTCATTTGGTGGGAGGTAAAGTTCCTACGGATATCGATTTATTTGATTGGGCAAAACAAGTTGAAGAATTAGGTGCGGGGGAAATTTTGTTTACTTCAATGAACAATGACGGAACAAAAGCAGGTTTTGCTAATGAAGCCCTTGCAAGACTAAGCGAGCTCGTCAATATTCCGATTATAGCTTCGGGAGGAGCGGGAGAGATGCTTCATTTTGAAGAAGCCTTTACGAAGGGAAAAGCAGATGCTGCTTTGGCTGCAAGTGTTTTTCATTTTAAAGAGATAGAAATCAGTTTACTTAAAAAATATCTAAGTAAAAAGGGGATTGAGGTTAGGATATAATTTAATTTTTGAACAAACTAATTAATAGAATAAAAAATATTTCACTATTTTTGTTGTCTATTTAGACAACAAATGCCGACAATTAAAATAATTGATAGTGTAAAAATTGATGTTTATTCAAGAGATCATCCTCCGCCTCATTTTTATGCAAAATAAGCAGAATTTGAAGAGTTAATTGAGATTGAATCCTTAAAAACTTATGCGGGAGAGCTACCAAAGGCGCAACGTAAGAAAGTTATTTCATGGGCAACTAAGAATAAAATTTTATTACTTGAATTATTCAAAACTTTAAACCCTAGATGATGAGAACTAAATTAAAAATACCTCGAATAATAAAAAAAGAAAAAATATCAGGTCATAAGCTTCAATGTATGTTTAATAACGGCGAAAGTAGAATACTTGACTTTAATCAAATTTTTACCAATTGGAATGTTGGTCCAAATGATTTTGAGAGCATTCTACTTAATGAAGATGAATTTAAAAAAGTCAAATTGAGAAATTATACTTTATCATGGGATAACGTCTGTATTGAAGCAAAAATTGACGGAGTAAATACGGTTAAATTACCTTATGAAATTGGTTCTGATGTATTATACGAATTGAGTAAACCTTTGAATGAACAATCAAGTTTTAGGTACGGAAATATAATAAAAAAAGCTCGTTTGAAAGCAGGTTTAACGCAGGAGCAATTAGCTATTAGAAGTGGCACAACGAGATTCTATATTTCAAGAGTGGAGAATAACAAAACAGATGTTGAAATGTCCACCTTTCGAAAAATAGTTGAAGCAGGTCTTGGTAAAAAACTAAAGCTTTCAATTGAGTAATAAATTTCTGTTTTTAAATCTGTTCAAAATTCAACTAAAAATATAAAATGAACAACAAATTACAACCCGATTTTTCCAAGTCTAGAGATGCTTTACTGCCCGCCATTGTCCAAGATGTGCAAACTAAAAATGTGCTTATGTTAGGCTATATGAATGAGGTTGCGCTTCAAAAAACTTTGGAAACAAAGCAAGTAACTTTTTTTAGTAGAAGCAAACAACGACTTTGGACTAAGGGAGAAGAAAGCGGGAATTACCTTCAATTAGTAAGTATTGAATTAGATTGTGATAATGATACTTTTTTGGTACAAGTCCATCCACAAGGGCCTACTTGCCATAAAGGAACCGACACATGTTGGGCTAATGATAACAAGCCAAACTTTGGATTTTTTAGTAAGTTAGAAAAAATCATTTCTGATAGAAAAAATAAGCCGTCTTCAGAGAGTTATGTAGCTTCTTTGTTTGAAAAAGGAATCAATAAAATTGCCCAAAAAGTGGGGGAAGAAGCCGTAGAAGTTGTAATTGAAGCAAAAGATAATAACGATGATTTATTCTTGAATGAAGCCTCCGATTTGTTGTTTCACTACTTGATTTTACTACAAGCTAAAGGCTACAATTTAACTTCAATAGAGGAAGTTTTAAAGAGTCGTCATCAACAAAAAAGTGAGTAATTTATGCAGTTAAAAGCGCTTCAACAGAGATTCCGAAATTCATTAAAAGAAATTTATCCAACTAATGAAATTGACACTTTTTTCTTTTGGTTGCTTGAAGAGCGTTTACAAATGACAAAGACAGATTTTTTCGTCAAATCAAATGTATTCTTGTCACAAGATGATTTAGCTTATTTTGAAGATGCCCTGCATCAACTTCAAGAAGAGAAACCTATTCAATATATTTTGGGGAAAACTGATTTTTTTGGTAGGGAATTTCAAGTGAATAGTCATACCTTGATTCCACGCCCTGAGACTGAAGAATTGGTACGTTGGATTATTGAAGAACATGCCGATAAAAAAGAAAGTGAATTAGGTATTTTTGAAATTGGCTCAGGCTCAGGCTGCATTCCAATAAGCTTAGCGACTTTTTTTACGAATGCTTCTATAAGAAGTATCGATGTTTCTGAAGCAGCTATTCAAACTGCTCAAAAAAATGCTCAACTAAATAAAGTCGATGTTGAATTCCTCCTACAAGATGCGCTACAACTTGAAAGAATAGAGGGTAAGGTCCGTATATTAGTATCTAATCCCCCTTATGTCAAAAATAATGAAAAGCACATGATGAAGAAGAATGTACTTGCTTATGAACCTCAT
>SKIG01000225.1 GCA_007116535.1 Psychroflexus sp. | reverse complement strand
TAAGCTTATTCCTGTAGCCATTCTAAAATCTAAGCCTAATATTATCTATTGTTGGATTCAAGATGGCGATGAAAATTTAAATATATTTTTAGTAGAAAACGGCTGTTTCCCCGGAGGCACAATGCAGCGCTTAAAACTTTGGAATGAAATGGATAAAGTTGAAAAAAAGAATTTTAGAGGTACAGAGAAACCCAAAATCAGGGTGCTAGTAGATGATTCCATTTACGATAGTTTTATCGAGAAAATTAAAGTTGCCGAATTATACGCTAGAGAAAACGAGATTGGAATTTGGAATGAAAATAAAGAAGATTAGAAAGTAAATTACCTGTAACTAAGGAAAATCAATAAATTTGTACAAAAAGACTAAGATGCATAGTTCGCAATTCTCCAACTCATGAATATGCTAAAATATTCGATTTATATACTAGTATGTAGTTGTATTTACTTTTCTTCCTTCGCTCAAGAGGAAATAGATACATTGGATGACGAAGTAAATGTTGACGATCTTGGCAATGTCTCAGATGAATTTCAGGAGAATTTTTTTAAAGCAATTACTCAACGAGCAATATACAATCATGAACGGGCAAACCAATTGTTGAGAGAGTTGATTGCAGAAAAGCCTGACGAAGGGGTTTTGTATGTTGAACAAGACAAAAATTATTTTGCTTTGGAGCAATACGAGCAATCAGAAAAAGCATTCCTTGAAGCTTTGACAAAGTTGCCGGAAGAAGCTCATTTTGACACGAAAGTATCTTTATTACTAGTATATCAAGCGCAACAAAATTACCAAAAAGGTTTAGCCTTAGCAAACGAACTAGCCAAAATACAAATCAGCTACCTCGAAGTTTCCGCCAATATCTTATCGGTGCAAAGACAGCCCAAAAAAGCATTGGATGTGTTGGATGATTTAGAAAAAAAACAAGGTTTTACAGAAACTACAGAGCGTTTACGAGAGTTGATTTATTTGGATTACGAGCTTTATAAGCAAGCTATTAGTTATTACCAAAGCAAAGTAAAAACTGATCCAAAAAATATTCTTTGGTACGCTAAATTGATGCGTTTTTACAGTCAAAACAACCAACTAAAGAAAACTATTGAAACAGGTTTAGAAGCATTGGAAATCAACCCTTTTCAGCCCGATATATTAGCTATGCTCAGTTTAGCTTATTTAAATGAAAACAACATCGAGGCCGCTATTACTTATGTAGAAAAAAGTCTTGAACACAACGAAGTTAATGAGCGAAACAAAGTTCTCATTATTCAAAGCTTAAAAAGGTTTGTAGATGATAACCCTGAGTATCAAGTTGAATTAATCCGCATTTTAGACAAGGCAATAGAGTCAGGAGAAAGCCAAGCAAGTAATGAAGAGAGGGGACTTTTTCTACTTTCACAAAACAAAAAAAAAGCGCTCGAAAGTTTTTTATTAGCATTGAAGGATCAACCTGGTAAGTTGCCTTTAATAAAGCAAGTAGCAAGTCTTCAATTAGAGTTAGGACAATATAAACAAGCAATTGTAGTTATAAATGAAGCCTTGGAAATTTATCCAATGCAAAGTGAATTATTTCTTCTAAAAGGCAAGGCGGAAGCAGGAAATCAATCCTATGAAAAGGCAATTTATACCTTAGAAGAAGGATTGGAATACCTATTTGATTTACCCGAATTAGAAAATGAATTCTACAAGACGCTTATAAAGATATATGAAGCAACAGGAGACGATGCAAAAGCAAAAGAATACAAGAAAAAAGTTAAGTAAAGTAGTTTTATTGACTAGTTTAACCCTTCTCATTTTTATTGTGGGGTGTAAACCTAAAGCTTCATTGACAGAAGAAAGTACTTTAGAACCAAGAGCTTTCCGAAGTGTAATGAATGCACACGCTAAGAATCAGCCAACGTTTAAAACTATAAGTGGCAGGTTACGTGCTAATTTTGAGGGAGGCTCTATCAATCAAGGATTAAACTTAGATTACCGTATAGAACGAGGAAAAACCATTTGGATGAGTGCAAAAGCTTTGGGTGGTCTCATCCGCGTTGCTAATGCAATGATTACTCCTGATAGAGTTCAGTTTTACGACCGCATTAATAAGCAATATTTTGATGGAGATTTTCAATTAATAAGCGAGTTAGTCGGTATTGACTTAGATTTTGAAAAGCTCGAAAACTTACTTTACGGTCAAATGCTTTTTGATTTTAAAAGCAAGCAAGTCAATGCAGGAAGTGTTAGTGGAGATAACTATTTGTTTACTGCTTTAGTAACAAGCTTTTTGCAGCAGGATGTATTCATCAAATCAAGTGACCACTCAATTGCTTCACAGCAATTTACTAATATTAATGCCAAGCAAAACCTTGTTATTGCCTACCCTGATTACCAAGAAATTGAAGGAAAACCATTTCCTAAAGAAATTCAACTCCTAGCGAGACAAGAAAATCAAGAAATAAAAGTAAATTTGGTCTATAGAAATATTCAACTAAATGAAAATTTGAGTTTTCCATTTTCAATTCCCAATGGATATTCAAAAATTGAACTGTAATGAAGTATAAACTTGTTGCTTATTATTTGATGTTTGTTGGCTTATTGATTTCATCAGTAAGTTTTGGGCAAACACGAGAGCAATTAGAGAAGCAACGGCAAGAAATTAAAAAAGAATTGGCTCAAATAGCAGCCATTTATAAATCAACTCAAAAAGAAGGAACTTCTTTAATCAATCAATTAAGTGAGTTAGATAGGAGAGTGCAGACTACCGAAAGATTGATTCGTATCAATAACCAAGAAGCTAACTTGCTTACCAAAGAAATTGATCAAAATACGCAACAAATTGAAAAACTTCGTAAAGATTTGGAGCAGTTAAAGCAGGAATACGCAAGTATTATCAATAAGTCATACAAAGCAAAATCAAATCAAAGTCGAATCATGTTTTTGCTTTCTTCAGAAAACTTTTTGCAAGCCTACAAGCGAATTCAATACATGAAGCAGTTGGCTAATTATCGCCAAAAGCAAGGCGAAAGCATTCAAGAACAAAGTTTAGCTTTAGAAGAGCTCAACCAAAAGCTTTTTCTACAAAAGAAAGAAAAAGACAAGG
>SKIG01000024.1 GCA_007116535.1 Psychroflexus sp. | reverse complement strand
TAAACACAAAACGACCCTAAACAGGGTCGTTTGTGTTTTGATTAATAAGTAACCTATCATGTTAGTTTATCTTTGAGATAAATAATAAAAACAAGCTAATAATTCACCTCAAAAACTTAAAATCATAGGCTACTCGTTCTCTTCGATATAATCTTCAATCGGAGCGCAAGAGCAAATCAAGTTTCTGTCGCCAAAAGCTTCATCAACTCTTCTACAACTTGCCCAAAACTTATTATCCCTTACATAATCTAGTGGGTAAGCAGCTTTTTCTCGTGAGTACTCCAATTTCCATTCATCGCTAGTTAGCATCTCCAAAGTATGCGGCGCATTAATGAGTAAGTTAGAGGTATCTTCTTTAGTGCATGTTTCAATTTCTTTACGAATAGAAATCATTGCATCACAGAAACGGTCAAGTTCAGCTTTGTCTTCACTTTCGGTAGGTTCAATCATCATAGTACCTGCCACCGGAAAAGATACTGTCGGAGCGTGGAAGCCATAATCAATCAATCGCTTGGCAATATCCTTTACTTCAATCCCGTTTTTCTTGAAGTCACGGCAATCAATAATCATTTCGTGTGCTGCTCTCCCTCTTTCTCCTGCATATAAAGTTGGATAGTATCCATCTAATCTTGCTTTGATGTAATTTGCATTCAAAATAGCAAATTCAGTACTACTTTTCAAGCCTTCAGCGCCAAGCATACGTATGTAAGCGTATGATATTAAACATACCAAGGCAGAACCCCAAGGAGCGGCAGAAATAGCAGTAATTGCTTTTTCTCCTCCTGTACTTACCATTGGATTAGTAGGAAGGAAAGGAACTAATTGCTTAGCAACACAAATGGGGCCAACACCTGGACCACCTCCGCCATGCGGAATAGCAAAAGTCTTATGTAGATTCAAATGGCAGACATCGGCGCCAATTCTTCCAGGCGAAGTAAGTCCTACTTGCGCATTCATGTTCGCTCCATCCATATATACTTGACCACTATGTAGGTGAATAATCGAAGTAATTTCTCTAATAGACGACTCAAAAACTCCATGCGTAGAAGGGTAAGTAACCATCAATGCAGCTAATTCGTTGCTGTGTTTTTCAGCTTTTTCACGCAAATCATCTACATCTATATTTCCTTGTTCAGTAGCTTTTACCACTGCTACTTTCATACCTGCCATCACAGCACTAGCAGGATTGGTTCCATGCGCCGAAGAAGGAACTAGGCAAATATTTCTATGCGTATCTCCGTTGGCTTCATGATAAGCACGGATAACCATCAGACCTGCAAATTCTCCTTGTGCACCGGAATTTGGTTGCAAAGAAGTAGCAGAAAAACCAGTAATTTCGGTTAAATAATTCTCCAAATCAGTAAGCATCTCTTGGTATCCAGTTGCCTGATCCAAAGGAACAAACGGGTGAATATTTCCCCATTTCGGGTTGCTCAATGCCAACATTTCAGAAGCGGCGTTCAGCTTCATAGTACATGAACCCAATGAAATCATCGAATGGTTCAAAGCCAAATCCTTACGCTCTAATTTTTTGATGTAACGCATCAATGCTGTTTCAGAATGATACGAATTAAACACCTCGTAAGTTAAAAATTCAGAAACACGATTTAAGCCACTTGAAGCAATGATATCCTTACTGTTTATTTCGGTAGGAATAGATTTTCCTGAAGCTTCAGCAAAAATCCCAAGAATGTTCTCTATGTCTTTATTTTGAATAGTTTCGTTGAGTGAAATACACACAGTTTCGGCATCTACATACAAGTAATTGTATCCTTTTGCTTCGGCGATTTCTCTTAGTTTACTCATGTCGCCTTTTAACTGAATCGTATCAAAATAAAGCTGATTACTTTGGTAGTAACCTAATTTTTCGATACCGTCGGCTAAGTAAGAAGCCTGACGATGTGCTCTGTCGGCAATATCTTTAAGGCCTTTAGGACCATGATATACCGCATACATTCCCGCCATAACTGCTAAAAGAACTTGCGCTGTACAAATATTAGAAGTCGCTTTATCTCGTTTGATGTGTTGCTCTCTTGTTTGCAAGGCCATGCGCAAAGCACGGTTTCCGTCCAAGTCTTTGGTTACACCAATAATACGACCAGGAATATGTCGCTTGTATTCTTCTTTGGTAGCAAAATAAGCGGCATGAGGTCCTCCATAACCAAGTGGAATCCCAAAACGTTGAGTCGTTCCTACTACCACATCCACTCCCCAAGAACCGGGAGCTTCAAGTTTAACCAAGCTTAATATATCGGCAGCAATCGCTACTTTAATTTCGTTTTCGATACACTTTTTAGTGAAATCCTCATAATCATATACTATCCCGTGTTTCCCAGGATATTGAAGCAAAGCACCGAAATAGTCAGCACCAAACTCAAAATTTTCATGATTGCCATAAACCAATTCAATTCCAAGAGGAGTTGCGCGCGTTTCTAAAAGAGAGATTGTCTGCGGAAGTACTTCTTCAGAAACAAAAAACTTACACGCGTTGGCTTTTTTCTTATCGCGACTTCTTACCGCAAATAGCATGGTCATAGCTTCAGCCGCAGACGTAGATTCGTCCAACAAAGAAGCATTAGCCAATTCCATTCCGGTTAGGTCGGAAACCATCGTTTGAAAATTCAACAAAGCCTCCAATCTTCCCTGTGCAATCTCCGCTTGGTAAGGCGTGTATGCCGTGTACCATCCCGGATTTTCCAAAATATTTCGCTGAATTGGCGCAGGAACCACTGCTTCGTGATACCCCAAACCAATCAAACTCCTAAACACTTTATTTTTCTCCCCAAGTTGGTTGATGTGTTGTGCAAATTCGTACTCGTTTAATGCTTTAGGCAATTCCATATCACGTTCCAAACGAATATCGTCAGGAATTGTTTCATAAATTAATTGCTCCATGTTTTCAGCCTGAATAGCCTCTAACATTTCCTTTAAATCAGCATTGCGAGGACCTATGTGTCTGTTAGCGAAAGATTGTGTGTTCATGAATACGAAAATTTTTCGCAAAAGTAACTTTTTAAAAGCAAACGATTGTTAAATATTTATTTTAGTACGACTTTTTTTCAACACTTTATAAACAAT
>SKIG01000165.1 GCA_007116535.1 Psychroflexus sp. | reverse complement strand
GGTAAGTTAAACTCAGACATTAATCCTCCTATCTTACTCATATCTATACTTCCATTAATCATTATTACAATAGCTTCATCAACATCATTAATGAACATAAATAACTGTTCAACTAAATCAGAATTTGCTTTGTCCTTGATGTAAAACTCCACTGTTTTTCCACCATCGTTAATGATCATCAATTCGTCTAATTGCTTAGCAGAAACGTGTTTTTTGACATCGCTAAGCATAGATTTTTTATGTGATTCACTTCTCGTTGTAAGAATTTGAATACCATCTAAGTTTTTAATCATGTCAATCATTTCTTTGGCTTCTTTCTCTTCGGGATCTAAATTAAGCTTCCCCATCAATTTAAACATGGTTTTGTTGATTTTGATTGAGGTTACTCCTTCTTGTGACTCATACTTTGAAAAGTCTTGGGCATTTGCTACTAATGTAAAGCATAACGCGATAGCAATTTTTAAAAGTGTATTCATGGTTTCTATTTATTTTTAAAGTTAAAAAATGGGTTTGTATGTTCTAATTCTTGTAAATATTCTAAGTTTTGCAAACCTGAATTAAATTCTGTTGAAACTTTAAGTAATGCTTCTTTTGTTTGCATGAAAGCTAATTCTGCTTCAGCCAATTGCTGTTGTTGGTGTTGGTGGTAAAAAATTCCGCCAAGACTAAAAAGAAGGACTAAGCTTGCAGCTAAACTATACCACATTGTTTTGTTTACCTTTGAAGGAGTTGAAACTTCATTAGGGAATCTAAAAACAAACTCCTCTTCAACTATTTCTTCTTTTGCTTCAAAAAAATGAAACATAGGTTGGTAAACTTCTAAATGTGAAGCAATTTTTTCTTGATTGAAATACTCTTTCAGCGCCTTTTCCTCATGTAAGTTTGTTTCGCCCTCAAAGTACTTATCTAGTAAATTTTCTATGTATGAAACTTTAACTTCCATAATTTACTTTTTTTAATAATTCTTCTTTTATTTTTTTCCTTTCTCGAGATAAAATCACTCGAACATTTACTTCCGTCATTCCTGTAATTGAAGCTATCTGTTCAAAATCATAGCCTTCAAAATCCCGTAATTGAATGACTATCTTTTGGTTATCAGGCAAGCCTTCAATAATAGCTTTAATTTTAATTAATTGTTTATTCTGCCAATTTGCCCTATCATTCTTTTCTTCATCTTCTTCTACTGATTCATCTTTACGGCTGTATACAAGTTGTAAATTTTGATTGCTTTTTAATCTCAATTGATCCAAGCAATGATTTTTTGTCACCTGCATTGCATAAGCTTCGATACTTTTAATATGACTCAATTCATTTCGCTTCTCCCACATTTTCATCAAAACTTCTTGTACTGCATCTTTTGAAGCATCCACTGAAATTAACAAGCGCTTTGCCAACCGAAACATTGGTTGATGAGCATTTTGAGTTAACTTAATGAATTCGTTTTGAGTCATTTTTTGTTCGCTTACATTAGCATGACGGAGCAGTTTTTCATTTGTTACACCAAATTAAGTTTTTTTCAAAAAAAATCCGTGAAAACACGGATATTGAAGAAAAGTAATGATATGTGTTTTTATTCAACGATAATACGTTGTACCGAAGATTGATTTTCAGCGTCTATTTTGACAACATACATACCTGTTGAAAGCTGTAATTGAAGCTTATGTTGATTGTTTGTTAATTTTTCTCGATGAACCACCTTACCTTGCATAGAATAAATAGTCACTTGCGCTTCGGGTGAATTAATACCTTGAAAGTTCAATTCATTTTTTACAGGATTAGGATAAACACTAATTGTGTTTTTTTCAAAAACAGTATTACTCATGTTTTCGTTCCAAACTTGGTCTTGTTTATCTCCAAAAATATAATCGACCAATTCAGGCAAATCTATAAATGGATTTCTGTTGAATTGCCACTCGTAAGCAAGGTTGTTTCTGTTCATTTCGAAATCATCTACCGGGTCAATCTCATGCCACTCCAAAATTGTAATTAAATCACCAACAAGACCATTTCCTGCGGGCTCAGGAAAACCCTCAACTACTTCTAAGCCGTTGTAACGCACATCCATATAAAAATAACATCTAGCAACGTCGCCTTTAAAGCTCCCAAGATTATTAGGAGGACCAACATAATCTCCAAAATGTTTGTTTCCTCGCACGTTATTTTCTGTTGCATCAGCCACTCTTAGCGAGTGTATATCACTCATCCCGTGACGAATAGAATCAGCATTAGAGGTTATCCAACTGTCTTTACCTGTAGCAAAATCATCAAATTCGGTTGCAAAGAAACCTCCTCTAGAACGAGGAAACACATGCTCTCTATTCCAACGTCCTACTCCACTCGATCCTATCTGTCGAAGAAATTTTTGCGTTGGCGATTCTAAGTAAATACGCCATACTTGATTTGAGTTTTTAGGATTTTGATCAAGTTCTTTCAGCATTTCCCACACATCTTCATAAGGATGAATACGGATGACATCTCCATTAGCTATAATGTCTTGTAAGGCATCTCTTAATTCTTGCCCTGATTTACCATCTAAACTATCGTAATATCCTGATGGAACTGTAGATTGAACCAATCCAAAAGTTGGATCTGTAGGCTCACCAAAAGGAGAAATAAAGAAGTCTCCATCCAGTACCCATACATTTATATTGTTGTTCAATTTCATGTATTCATCAGGTAGTGGTTGCATACTTATAATCATCAACTCGTCATCTTCAGGAATTCCGTCAGCTAAAATTTCAATAGTTGCTGTTGCTGTTGTTTCTCCTAGAAGAATAGTGACTGTTGTTTCTCCTGAATAATCATCTTCTGTAAAATCTTGATTTGTCAGCGTAAAATTGATAGTCAAGTCCTCGTCTAAAGCTTCAGTAGATTGAAAAACGATATCGATAATATCACCTTCTTCAATAATATCTTGGTTGAAAAGAATTTCGATCCCTGTAAGTACAATTCCTGAACCATCATTGATTTGTCTAGGAGTAGGCGTGGCTACGTACCAATTTCCCTCGCTATCTCTTTGCATCGACTCGAAGTCTTTGTTGCCGTTTACATTTTCATCTACATGAACTGTAACTCCAAGCAAATCAAG
>SKIG01000197.1 GCA_007116535.1 Psychroflexus sp. | reverse complement strand
GGTGGATTTGGTGGCGCCAACAATGTAGTTCGCGGATTAAAAAGTGGCGGATTCAATGTCTATGGCGATTATCCTGATATTATCAACCAAGAGCCAACCACCATACTTTCAGGTCGATTCATCAACCAAAACGACATTGACCAAAAACGTAAAGTTGCCGTTATTGGCGAAGGGGTTGTCAAAGAATTATACGAGTTAGACGAAGAAGTCTTAGGAAGCTATGTCAAAATACAAGGAGTAAACTTTATGGTAATTGGCACCTTCAAAAGAAAAGGCTTTGGCGGTGGCGATTCTGAAGAAGAACAAAAACAAATTTATATTCCGTTTACCTCTTTTTCGCAAGCATTTAACCAAGGCTTCAACGTAGGTTGGATGGCTATCACTGCCGAAGATCAATACTCTATAACCGAACTGAAAGGGCAAGTTTTTGATGTAATTAAAAAGAAACACAGTATTCACCCCGAAGACGATCGAGCGATTGGAAACTTTGATTTATTTGAGCAATTCAACAAAATCAATGGACTTTTTGATGTTTTGAGTATAATTTCTTTTGCGGTTGGGTTTTTAATTCTACTTTCAGGGGTAATTGGTATTAGTAACATTATGCTGATCGTGGTAAAAGAACGCACCAATGAAATTGGAGTTAGGAGGGCTTTGGGCGCAACTCCATGGCAAATACGAGGTCAGATTCTTTTTGAATCGGTTTTCTTGACGATCATTGCAGGTATGGCAGGTATTGTTTTCGCTACTTTAATTTTATACGGCGTGAATTCATTTTTACCAGAAGATGGCGATATTATGTTTGCCAATCCTAGTGTAGATTTAGGAACAGTTGTAATTGCCCTTACTGTACTAATTATATCAGGACTTTTAGCAGGATTAATTCCTGCACAAAACGCTATAAAAATTAGGCCTGTAGATGCCTTAAGAACAGAATAAAAACAACAAAAAAGCAAATAACAAGAATATAAAATGAAGAAAACAGCCACCATTATCGTACTGCTTATGCTTGGTTTAGCCTTTGTAGGAGCATTGTATTATTTATACCAAAAAAGTCAGTCAACACCAGAAACCTTCAGAACAGAAACCCCAACTGAGGAAACAAACATCAAAAAAACGGTTGCAACAGGTTCTATCAAACCAAGAGAAGAAGTTGAAGTAAAGCCTAACCTTTCAGGTATTGTAGATGAGCTATTTGTAAAACCAGGCGATACAATTGTCAAAGGAGATTTGGTTGCTAAACTTAGAGTTGTGCCAAATATCACGAACCTCAATACTGCAAAAAACCAGTTACGTCAAGCAAAGATAAACTTAGAAAACGAAAAGAAAATTTTTGACCGCCAAAAAGAATTATTCGAAAAACGAGTTATTTCTGCCAACGACTTTGATGTAGCCAAAAACGTGTTTGACAATGCAAAACAAAATGTTACCGCTGCTGAAGAAAACTACGAAATCATCCGAACAGGAACAACAGTAGATGCAGGAAACGCGGCTACAACAGAAATTAAAGCTCCTATTTCTGGAATGGTTCTAAACGTGCCTATACGTGTTGGTAACCAAGTAATTGAAGCCAACAACTTCAACGAAGGGACTACCATCGCTAGTATTGCCAATGTAAACGACATGATTTTTGAAGGAAAAGTAGATGAATCTGAAGTAGGAAAAATCGAAGAAAAACTTCCCTTAGAAATTACTATTGGTGCTATTGAAAACATAGTCTTCGATGCAATTCTTGATTATATTTCACCACAAGGAGTAGATGACAACGGAGCTGTTCAGTTTGATATTGAAGGTACCTTGAATGATACCAAAGGAATTTTTATTCGTTCAGGTTTAAGCGCAAATGCTTCCATTATTCTTGATAAAGCGAATAATGTTCTCGCCATCAGAGAAGCTTTGGTTCAGTTTGACGAAAAAACCAAACAGAGTTTTGTAGAAGTAAAAATAGGTGAACAAGAATTCGAAAGAAGGGATGTAGAACTTGGTTTGAGCGACGGTATTAATGTGGAAGTGAAATCAGGTGTAAATAAAGATGATGAAATAAAAGTTTGGAACAAAGTAGCTCCAACATCAGGCTTCGGAAGAAGAAGGTAATACGGAAGCTTTTCGTCAAAACGATTTATGATTTTACCTTTTACCAAAACAAATTTGATTAGTATATGAAACGTTTACAATACATCATAGTTTTTATTTCCTTAGTTAGTGGGTTAATTTCCAATGCACAAGATAATAAAAAGTGGACCTTAGAAGCATGTATTTACCATGCTTTAGAAAACAATATTACCGTAAAACTTAATGAGTTGCAAGTCGAATTTGCAGACATCGACTTAAAAGATGCCTACGGAAATTATATGCCAAGTCTTAACATGAACATGAATAACTCATGGGTTTCGGGTCTTACGCAAAATGTTACTACAGGAATACTTGAGCAACAAACTACACGAAACTTTTCTTTCAATGGTACTTCAGGTGTTCCCATTTTTCAAGGATTGGCAAACTTACGTCAGTTTGAACGAGCTAAAATCGCACAGTTAGCAAGCAAGTACAACCTTAATCAAATTAAAGATGATATTTCTTTAGCGGTGGCAAACTCCTACCTTCAAGTTTTGGTAAGTAAACAAATTGCTCAGATTCTGAAAGAACAAAATATAGTCACCAAAGAACAACTTGAACTTACACAAGCTTTAGTAGATGCAGGGACTATTCCTGAAGGTGATGTGCTTGAAATAAAAGCACAAGATGCTGATGAACAAAGGCAAATCATCGTTGCAGAAAATGACATTAAAATCTCATTGATAAGCTTAGCTCAAACACTACTAATCAAAGAATACGAAACTTTTGATATCGCCGATGAAGATTATGACATTCCAATTACAGAAGTGCTAGAAAAATCTCCTCGAGAGCTAATTACCCAAGCTAGGCAAGAGCGTTATGATGTCCTCCTTGCAGAACAAGACGTAGAATTGGCGAAAAAAGATGTGCAATTAGCTAAAAGTCAATACTATCCTTCTATAAATGGATTTTTCAATTACAACACACGTGAGACTGACCGTGTAAATGTAGCTTCAGGAGGAATAGACCCTGACAACCC
>SKIG01000117.1 GCA_007116535.1 Psychroflexus sp. | reverse complement strand
TACATGAAATACTTACTTGAGTAAAAAAAATTCCGACTCAACTAATTGAATCGGAATTTTTAAACATAGAATCTTCTAATGTTTTAGTTATTTCCCAAAATAATTGGAAGACCGTCATCGCCTGAGCCAATCACAATAACTTTTGCGTTATTAGATTTTGATAGCTCAATAGTTGCTTGTATACCTTTTTCTGTTAAGATATTTTTAGTCAAGGATTTGTTCAAAATATCATTTGCACGTGCTTTACCTTCTGCATCAATTCTTTGTCTTTCTGCTTCTTGTACTGCTTTTGTCAAACGATACTCATATTCCAAGGCTTCTTGCTCTTGTTTCAACTTACGCTCGATAGCATCTTTGATAGTTGTTGGAAGAGAAACATCCTTTACAAGGATACGTTCAATAACGATATACTGATTTTCCAAAGTTTTTCTTGCCTCTTCAAAAATTTCTGTTTGAATAGCTTCTCTCTTACTTGCATAAAGTTGCTCTGGTGTGTATCTACCAATCACTGTTCTTGCAGCTGCACTAATAGCTGGTTGAAGTACACGAGAAATATATTTCTCTCCCCTCTCTTGATGAAGAAAACCTAAATTTTCAATTTCAGGCTTAAACCACACGGTTGCCTCAATTCTAATATCCAAACCGTTTGAAGATAATACCTTCATTGTTTCTTCTAAGGCTTGTTGTCTAACTTCATATACAAAAACATCATTCCAAGGAGCAACTAAATGGAATCCTTCGCCCATTGGAGGTTTATCAGTTACAACCCCTTCTCCAAAACGCTTGAATAAAACACCTGCTTGACCTGATGAAATATTCACCGCAGATTTTGAAATAATAATAATCACGATAATCGCCAAAAGAACAAATGGCAACGCAACTTTAGGTAATCTTTCCATAGTAAAAAATTAAAGTTTTAATTAAATTGTTTAAATAAGTCCATTGTATTTTCTAATGAACCATTCTATTGACAAAGTTACTACTAAAAAAAGTAATAGATAGAACCAGTCAATTAAAGATAGATTTTTTTTAACGCTTTTCAGGCTTGGAGAGAGTGAAGACTCCTCAGATAGATTTTGCATTAATACATCCGGTTCATTCAAAAGATAAAGTCTATTTCCGTTAGCAATACTTCTAAGTGAAGCTATATCAGGAGAAACTACTTTGTCCTCTACATCTTGTTCTTCAAGTTGAAAATTACCTGACGAAACGAAGCTTCTATCGTTTACAGAGACTTCTATAGAATAGCTTCCGTTATCTAAGTTTCTTATTGGAAAAGAATAATAATTTCCTCTCCATAACATTGGGTATTCGTTTGTAGAACCGTCCTCTTCATTTTTAAGTTGAATGGTAACTTCAGCTGAATTATCTATTTTGAAATTAGCATCGTAGTAAAAAGCTTTTATTTCTTCGTCTAACTTTTGGTTGTAAAAACGTTCATAATCAAGAACCAAGCGTTGTTTTGTGGTTGTTGAAGTAACATATTGAAGCATGTTACCAATAAAATCATCAAAGGCTTCAAAAGATTGATTATCTACAAAATACTGCGAACGCCAACGCCAAGAATTTTCACCCATAAAAAATCCAAATCGACGGCTTTTATCTTCTACAAAAAACAAAAGTGGCGAGCCTGTTTCAAAACCTTGAACTTGTTGCTTTAATAATACTTGAGCTTCAGTAGTTAAACGCACATCACCAAAAATATCCTGAAGAGGAGGAAGTTGAATAAAACCGATATCTTCCTGTTGAAACACAGAAAAATCTTGATCAAAAATTGGGTAGTAATCTTCTGTTACATTGGAGTCAGATTTTTCAAAGTAAGGAAATGATTTTTGTAGAAAAGCATAATCTGTTTTTGTTCCTGAAAACACCAACACATTCATCCCAAAATCATTGGCTTGCTCTATAACCGACTGAAAAGAATTGGTTGGTTGATACAACACCAATAAGTTGAAATCGTTGATAGCTTCATCTAACTCAGCGATTGTTTTTACCGTAACTTTTCGTTGCTGACTTTTGCTGATACTTCGTTGTAACATTCCAATATCCGGATGAATTTTTTCCGTAAGAAGTAAAATGTTACTATAATCGTCAATTACTTCAATAGCGAAGTCTTTGGTATTATTTTCGATGAATGATTCACCTTCAAAAGGACGTACTCGTACTTGGTATTTTTGTATACCTTTCTCATTAGCAGGTAATTCAAAAGTTACTCGATGTGTAGATTTTGATGAAGAAAACACTACATTTTTTGAAGCTATTTGCTTAGAATTTCTATAAATACCTAACTCAGTATTTTGCACTTTTTCACCTTGATAACTTGCAAAAACTTCAACAGGAAATTTATTATCTAAAAATACATATTTGTTTACATTTAATCTATCTATACGAAGATCTTCAACTTTTGCTGTGTCACCAACAACAAGAGGATAAATAGTTTGATTCAGCTGTTTTGTAAGGTAAGTATATTCCTGACCAATACTCTGATTTCCATCTGAAACTAAGACAATCGAATATTTTTGGTTTTTGTAAACTTGGTCTATTTCTCTGAGCGCTTTAGCAATATTTGTTTGTTTATCCGAAAAAATCACCTCATCTTCTAAGCTCTGAAATGACTCGCCAAAACTATATTTTTCAATTGTAAATTTATCTTGTAGCTTAGAATTAGTAGAAATTGAATTGATTAAATTGGATACTTCTTCCTCTGAAGTAAAATTATTCATCGATGAAGAAACATCAGTCAATAGAATCAACTTTTGTTTTTCTGTTGAAGTGGTTTCGGTTTCAATAGGAAAATTAATCAATAGAAGTAAAATTGTCATGTAAGACAACCAACGTAAGCTCCCAAGAATTGAAGCTTTTAGACGTTGTTCAAAAAAATAGTCCTTGTATTGAACATAAACAATGATGGCGGCAAAAATAGCACCCACCAATAAAATTAGTGTTGAATACAAGGACATAAATTATAGTGTTTTATTTTGATTGGAAGCTTAGGTAAGCATTCCCCCATCTACGTTGATGACTTGTCCTGTGATGTATGCACTCATATCGCTTGCTAAAAACACACAAGCATTAGCTACATCTTCAGGTTGTCCTCCACGCTTTAATGGAATAGCTTGTCTCCACCCATCGACTGTTTTTTCATCAAGTTTTGCTGTCATTTCAGTTTCTATGAAGCCCGGAGCAATTACGTTACAACGTATATTTCTTGAACCAAGCTCTAAAGCAGTAGACTTAGAGAAACCAATTGCACCTGCTTTTGAAGCCGCATAATTTGCTTGACCTGCATTACCTTTTACTCCAACAACAGAACTGATGTTGATTATGCTTCCTGATTTTTGCTTTAGTAATGGTCTTAAAACTGCTTTTGTTAGGTTAAAAACAGAATTCAAATTAACTTGAATTACTTTATTAAAGTCGTCTTCAGACATACGCATCAACAAATTGTCTTTAGTAATTCCTGCGTTGTTTACTACTGCATCTATAGTTCCAAAGTCATTCAATACGTCTGCAACAAATTGTTCTGCTTGTGCAAAATCAGACGCATCAGATTGGTAAGCTTTTGCTTTTACACCAAGTGCAGTTAGTTCTTTAGCAAGTTCTTCAGCTGGTTGTGCAGAAGAATTATAGGTAAAAGCCACATTTGCTCCATGTTGAGCAAAAACAAGAGCGATACCTCTTCCGATACCTCTACTAGCACCGGTAATAATGACATTTTTATTTTCTAAAAGTTTCATGGTATTAAATTATAATCAAATGTACGTTTTTTTGTTGGCATTGCTCGCATAGCAATAAAAAACCCTTTGCAATTCTGAAGAAATCCAAAGGGTTTGTATGATTTAAAAACTAAATTAACCTACTAATTCAGCTACTTTTTTACTTATTTCAGCAGGAGAGTCAACTACGTGAATTCCACATTCTCTCATAATTGCTTTCTTAGCTTGAGCAGTATCTTCACTTCCACCTACAATAGCACCTGCGTGCCCCATTGTTCTACCTGCAGGAGCAGTTTCACCTGCAATAAATCCAACAACAGGTTTTTTGCTTCCACTATTTTTGTACCAATTAGCAGCATCTGCTTCTAACTGACCTCCAATTTCACCAATCATTACCACACATTCTGTATCAGGATCGTTGATAAGAAGCTCAACCGCATCTTTTGTAGTTGTACCAATAATTGGGTCACCTCCAATCCCAATTGCAGTAGTAATTCCTAAACCTTCTTTTACAACCTGGTCGGCCGCCTCGTAGGTTAATGTTCCTGATTTTGAAACAATACCAACTTTACCTTTTTTGAAAACAAAACCTGGCATAATACCAACTTTGGCTTCTTCTGGAGTAATAACACCTGGACAGTTAGGTCCAATCAATCGGCAGTCTTTTTCTTTGATGTAATCAAAAGCTTTAATCATATCCTTCACAGGAATTCCTTCTGTGATAGCTATAATTACTTTTATTCCTGCTTCAGCAGCTTCCATAATTGCATCTCCTGCAAATGCAGGTGGAACAAAAATGATAGAAGTATCTGCCCCTACTTTTTCAACTGCTTCTGCAACTGTATTAAAAACAGGTTTGTCTAAGTGTGTAGTACCTCCCTTTCCTGGAGTTACACCACCTACCACATTTGTACCGTATTCAATCATTTGACCGGCGTGAAAAGTTCCTTCACTTCCTGTAAAACCTTGAACAATTATTTTCGAATTTTTGTTTACTAAAACACTCATGTTATGATAAATTTTTGGTTCACAAAGGTAGCTTTTTTAACATTCATCTAAAAGCTAAAACTTATTTAATTCTGGTTAAAGTTTAAATTTGAAGCCTCTTCAAAAGAATTTAGGTTATCTTCAGTTTCGTCACTTGGATTACTTAATAAGAAGCCTTTCCACAACTTTTCATTTTTGATTTCCCATATAGCCATAAAATCAGCAAGTTGTTCAACCTCATCTAATTCGGGTAATTCAGCTAAAAGCAATAAACGAATACACACTTTGTTGTCTTCTGCAATGACGTGCGATATTTTTGGAATCAATTGTTCGTAAGAGCGCCCCATCTCAAGCACTCGTTGTCTAAAAGACTCGTAATTTAATTTAGAAAAGCCTGTGCTTCCATTCCAATTTAACTCTAAGTCAGGATGGATAAACTTCTGAAATGTTGCTTCGTTTGCGTAGAAATCCGATTAAAAAAAATCGATGACTAATTGTTTATTCTCTTGCATTTATAACGAATTTAATTTTCTTATCAAATAAGGCAAATTTGCTACGGCAGCAACTTCTTTGAATTTCACTCTCGCCTCTCCCGCAGGACTACCAAAATATACTTTGGAAGCTTCTGTACTTTTATTGGTGCCTGCTTGAGCAAGTAGTGTACTTCCCTTGCCAAGTTTGATTCCACTAGCAATACCAACTTGACCCCATAGCGTTACTTCATCCTCAACTACAACGCATCCTGCAATACCAACCTGGGCTGCAAACAAACATTTTTTACCGATTATAGTATCGTGACCAATTTGAACTTGGTTATCTATTTTGGTATGTTCACCAATGGTTGTTACACCTGTAACTCCTCTATCAATAGTGCACAAAGCACCTATTTCTACATTATTATCTATGCTAACAAAACCACAAGAATGTAATTTTTCAAAATGAGTAGTTCTGTTTTTGTAATAAAAAGCGTCTGCACCAAGCACAGTACCACTGTGAATAATTACATTATCACCGATTTGAGTATCGTCATTAATAACTACATTCGCATGAATGAAGCAATTATCGCCAATACTAACATTGTTTCCTATAAAAACATTGGGTTGAATGTGGGTATTTATTCCAATTTTAGCATTGGGAGACTGCAACTCCGTAGACTTTTTTATTTGATAAAAGTGCTTGGTGATTTTATTGAAATCCGAAAAAGGATTTTCTGAAATTAATAATGCTTTTCCCTCGGGACAATCAACTTTTTTATTGATAAGTACAATTGTTGCTGCCGATTCTAAAGCTTTGTCGTAATACTTTGGATGATCTACGAAGACAATATCACCTTCTTCAACTACATGAATTTCATTAATACCGAATACAGGAAAATTTTCTTCTCCAATATATTCTGCTTCAATTAATTGAGCTATTTCACTTAACGTATAGGTTCTAGGAAACTTCATTGGGATAATTATTCTTTTACCCTTTCTTTGTAGGTTCCTTTTTCAGTTTCGATTTTGATTTTATCTCCTTCGTTAATGAATAATGGAACATTAACCTCTGCTCCTGTTTCTACCGTTGCAGGTTTTGTAGCATTGGTTGCAGTGTTACCTTTTACGCCAGGTTCTGTGTGAGTAACTTCTAAAATAACGTGAGCAGGCATTTCTACTGAAAGTGGTGCTTGGTCTTCTGTGTTAATAAGCACAGTCACAACTTCTCCTTCTTTAATTAATTTTGGGTTATCCAAGGCGGCTTCAAGTAAACCAATCTGGTTATAATCTTCTACATTCATGAAATGATAGATATCTCCCTCTTGGTATAAAAATTGAAATTTGTGTGTTTCTACACGAACTTCTTCAATTTTGTGTCCTGCTGAAAAAGTATTGTCTAAAACTTTTCCAGTAGTAACACTTCTAAGTTTTGTTCTTACAAACGCAGGGCCTTTACCAGGTTTTACATGAAGAAATTCAATGATTTTGTAGATGTCGTGGTTATGTCTAATGCATAATCCATTTCTAATATCGCTTGTTGTTGCCATAAATGTTTAATTTGAAAAATATCCTTTCATGATTCCACGTTGAGAATCTTTGATAAATTGTAGTATTTCGTCTCTTTCAGGTGTTGCTTCCATTTCTGCTTCAATAATAGAAACAGCTTGAGAATTGTTGTAATTCTTTTGATACAAAATTCGATAGATGTTTTGTATTTCTCTGATTTTATCGGTATCGAAACCTCTTCTTCTTAGTCCTACTGAATTGATTCCCACGTAAGAAAGTGGCTCTCTTGCTGCCTTCACATAAGGAGGAACATCTTTTCTTACCAATGAACCACCTGTAATAAATGCGTGATTACCAATACTGCAAAACTGCTGAACAGCTGCCATTCCCGCCAAAACAACATAATCTCCGCAAGTAATATGACCTGCTAAAGTTGAGTTATTCGAAAACACACAGTTGTCTCCTACAATACAATCGTGGGCAATATGACAATACGCCATGATCCAACAATTTTTACCAACTTGAGTTTTCATTCGGTCGGAAGTACCTCTGTTGATGGTAACACACTCTCTTATAGTAGTCCCATCACCAATAATCGTAACTGTTTCTTCATCTTGGAATTTCTTATCTTGCGGAACAGCAGATATTACTGCTCCAGGAAAAATGCTAACATTTTTACCGATTCTCGCCCCTTCCATGATGGTTACGTTAGAGCCAATCCAAGTTCCTTCCCCAATTTCTACATTGTTACTAATGGTAGTAAATGGTTCAATAACTACGTTTTTGGCAATTTTTGCGCCCGGATGGACGTATGCTAAAGGTTGATTCATTTGATTATTCTTTAGATTTTACAATTTGAGCCATCAGCTCAGCCTCACAAGCAAGTTTTCCATTAGCATAAGCATAGGCTTGCATGTGACAAATGCCTCTTCGTATGGGGGAAATCAACTCAAGCTTAAAAATAAGTGTATCCCCTGGAACTACTTGTTGCTTGAATTTCACATTGTCTATCTTCATGAAATAAGTGAGGTAATTTTCAGGATCTGGTACTGTATTTAAGGCTAAAATCCCTCCTGTTTGTGCCATTGCTTCAATTTGAAGAACTCCCGGCATAACAGGCTTTCCTGGAAAGTGACCTACAAAGAATGGTTCGTTCATAGTGACATTCTTCACTCCTACCACATGCGATTCAGAAAGCTCAAATATTTTGTCTACCAACAAAAACGGTGAACGGTGTGGCAACCTAGCCATGATTTCGTTAACATCATACAAAGGTTGACTATTCAAATCGATTTGTGGTACTTTATTTCTTTTTTCTAATTTGATAATTTTCGCCATTTTTTTTTCAAACTGAGTATTGATTGTATGCCCCGGCTTGTTGGCAATAACTTTACCTCGGATTCTTGTTCCAATTAATGCTAAGTCGCCAATCACATCTAACAACTTATGACGTGCAGCTTCGTTTGGATAATGCAATTCTAGATTATCTAAGATGCCATTTGGTTTAACCGAAATTTTATCTTTTTTGAAGGCAGATTGAAGCCTGTCCATAGTTTCAGGACTAAGTTCTTTGTCTACATATACAATTGCATTGTTTAAATCTCCTCCTTTGATAAGGCCATGTTGTAGCAAAGCTTCCAATTCATGTAAAAAACTGAAGGTCCTTGCATCAGAGATTTCATCTTTAAATTGATCAATATGAGTTATTGAAGCATTCTGCGTTCCTAAAACTTTTGTACCAAAATCTACCATAGTAGTTACTTGGTAAGTTTCACAAGGCATTACTAAAATTTCAGAACCGGTAGCTTCGTCAGCAAAAGAGATCACTTCTTTTACTATGTATTCGTCTCTTTCTGCATCCAATTCTTTGACTCCCGCTTTTTCAAGTGCTTCCACAAAGAATTTTGAAGATCCGTCCATAATCGGTGGCTCAGATGCATCTAATTCAATAGTTACATTGTCTATTCCAAGCCCAACACAAGCTGCAAGAACATGCTCTGATGTGTTGATAGCTACACCATTTTTTTCGAGACTTGTCCCTCTTTGGGTGTCTGTTACTAGATTGGCATCGGCAGGAATCTCAGGATGTCCTTCCAAATCTTTGCGAATAAAGTTATATCCTCGGTTGGCTTCAGCGGGTTTAAACGTAATAGTTACATTTTTTCCCGTATGCAAACCAACTCCACTTAGGGAAACCTCTTTTTCGATAGTGGTTTGCTTGAAAACTTGATCACTCATTAGGTATGTTGTTTTTATCTAATTGATGTAATTTCTGTGATAATTTAGGTAAGTTTTTGAATACAACATAAGATTTGTTGTAGTCGCCATAATTGAAAGCAGGTGATCCTTGAAGAACTTCTCCATCCTTCACATTTCTACCGATTCCTGATTGAGCTTGAATCTTGACATTGTTTCCTATTTGGATATGACCTACAATTCCTACTTGTCCGCCAATCAGGCAATTTTCTCCAATTTTGGTTGACCCTGCAATCCCTGTTTGAGCAGCAATAGCTGTGTGTTTTCCAATTTCAACATTGTGAGCAATTTGAATTTGGTTATCAAGCTTCACCCCTTCTCTAATTATAGTTGAACCAAGCGTAGCACGATCTATGGTAGTTCCTGCTCCAATATCTACATGGTCTTCAATAATTACATTACCTATTTGGGGTACTTTCTTGTAAACGCCATTTTCACCGGGAGAAAAACCAAAACCATCAGCTCCAATAATTGCTCCTCCGTGTATTACACAGTGATTTCCAATTACAGTTTCAGAATAAACCTTACTACCCGCAAAAATTATGACATTATCTCCTATAGTAACATTGTCGCCTACATAAGCGTTAGGATAAATTTTCACATTCTTTCCTATGCGAACGTTTTTCCCTATGTAAGCAAAAGCTCCTACATAAATACCTTCACCATAGGTAGCAGATTCACTAATAAATGAAGGCTGCTCGATTCCTGATTTGCTTAACTTTACTTGATTGTAGTATTCTAGCAATACTGAAAAAGACTTATAAGGATCTTCTACTCTAATAAGTGTTGTATTTATTTCATTCTGAGCTTCAAACTTATTTGAAACTATACAAATGCTTGCTTGTGTAGAATAAATAAACGAGGTGTATTTTGGGTTGGCTAAAAAAGTTAAAGAACCCTCGCTACCTTCTTCAATTTTGGAGAGTTTGTCAACTTCCACATCAGGATTGCCGACAATTTCTCCTTGAAGAATTTCTGCTATTTGACTTGCTTTAAATTTCATTGTGACAAAAATAGAAAAAAAAGTTAATTAATGCTTTTCGGATAACATATATAATGTTTTATCACAGGTTTTGACAAAGCGCGTAAGTTTAACTGATCGGAAGCTTTGGAAACGTCTTTGATTTTTCCATTTTTATAATAAATCAAAATCTGTTGCCTATCTTGTTGATAAGCAATGTTTGAGGTCTTTCCTGAAAACACAAAATAACTTGCCTCTTCTTCAGAAAGTTTGTGCGCTTCTTGAATTCTTAGTCTTTGGTCAATTATTCTTTGTTTTTTTATTGGATTGTTTTTTAGTTTGATTTTCAAAAGTCTTCGATTTAATATCATCTCGCATAAATTACGCAAGACAAAATCTTCGTTCGTAGACCAAATTTTAATAGCCGAGATTACATCATAATCATCTAATTGAGCAAATTTTTCTAATATAGACGATGAAAAATTAGTTTCGTCAATACTATTTTTCATAAAAAACAGTAGTGATTCACTAGCTTGAATGTTTTTTCCCTTAGCAAGCAAGAATTTTGCTCGCTGGAGCATTTTTATCAATAGTTGCTCAGCTACTAAACCTGTTTTATGCAAATACACTTGCCAATACATTAACCTTCTTGCAACTAAAAATTTTTCAATAGAGTAAATTCCTTTTTCTTCAACAACAAGGACATTATCAACAACATTCAACATAGTAATAATTCGCTCAGAGTTAATGTTTCCCTCTGCTACTCCTGTATAAAAACTATCTCTTTTGAGGTAATCTAAACGATCGATATCTAACTGACTCGCCAAAAGTTGCCAAAGGAATTTTTTATCGTGATTCTTTTGAAAAAGCTGAATAGCAAGTGATAATTTTCCGTTAAATTTTTGATTCAATTCATGCATAAATTGAAGCGATATCCATTCGTGACTCACTCCTTCAACTATACTGTGTTCCATGGCATGAGAGAAAGGACCGTGACCAATATCGTGTAACAAAATAGCAACATATAAGGCTTCTTCTTCCTCATCTGAAATTTCAACACCCTTAAAAAGAAGCACTTGAACAGCTTTTTGCATAAGATGCAAGCAACCAATTGCATGATGAAAACGAGTGTGATTTGCACCTGGATAAACCAAGTTAGAAAGCCCCATTTGGGTAATTCTCCTCAACCGTTGAAAATAGGGTTCTTCAATTAAATCAAAAACTAACTCGCTAGGTATGGTAATAAAACCATAAATAGGATCGTTTATAATTTTAAGTTTGTTTATTTGATTCAAATTTTCAATATTTAAAGCAAAGATACATTATATGAATAAGATTAAAGTCCTTTGGGTAGATGATGAAGTAGATTTATTAAAACCACACATTCTTTTTTTAGAAAAGAAAGAATATGTAGTGACTACCTGCCAAAGTGGTACAGAAGCCATTGACATAGTCAAAAATGAAGATTTCGATATTATTTTTTTAGATGAAAATATGCCGGGGCTTACTGGCTTAGAAACTCTTGCTGAATTAAAATCATTTAAAGGAAATATTCCTGTAATTATGATTACTAAAAGTGAAGAAGAGT
>SKIG01000201.1 GCA_007116535.1 Psychroflexus sp. | reverse complement strand
TGTTTAGGTCTATCAACAGAAGGATAACTAAAAATGAAGTTGCTTCTTTTTTACGTGGTGCACAGCATGCACAATACAGAGAAATTAAAGATCAGTACCTCAGAAACTTCCTAAGCGCGCTAAAAAAGAGGGCTAGTTAACTAAAGTAGAATCCTACTAAACTCAAGCTTCCCATCAACAACAGGAGTTTATAATAGCTACTTATTTTACTCCAATTGATAATAGACGTTTTTCGTTGTGTTTCAAATAAGACGAAAAGGTAGATTATACATAGAATAAATAGGTAGATAAAACCTGCTACACTTTTAGGAAAGAAAAGAAAGTACAAAAGTATCATGCTAAGTACCCCAATACTTTGAAGCACCAATAAAAGTTTTTTTGTTCGCTCGATGCCAACGACCAAAACAAAAGTTTTTGCTTGAATCTTATGGTCTCCACGTCGGTCTTGTATGTCTTTGATGATTTCTCTTTGAAGGTTAATGAAAAAGAAAACAAAAAAATACGTCCACACAATTGGATTGCTTTCGTAAAAGAAAATGTCAGCTTCCAAAAAAAATAACGGTAGTAGTACAATCAGTCCAACTAGAAAACTAACAATTATATTTCCTAGTAGCAGTATTTTTTTGAATAGTACATTGTAACTATGCAAACAAAGTATAGCCAACAGAAAAATTGAAGCCCCAAGAAAAGCAGCGTTTTTAAAACTCACAAAAAATCCTAAAGCAACACCAAAAACTCCTAGTGTCCAATAGAATTTAGGTTGAATAAAGTAAACGTTTTGCTGGTAAAAAACACTTTTGTTAGGGCGATTAATTTTGTCAGTTATTTTGTCTTTAGCATCATTTTGAAGATTACCAAAAGTGGTTATGCAGGCTAACGAAAAGATAATCAATAAAGTATCTCCAAAAGAAAGTAGACTAGATTTTCCTAAGTAAGGAAGTAATGCATATTGTACCGATAAAAAAACTAGAACAACTAAGCTTATGTTGCCAATCCTAAGATATTTTAGGGTGTTTATTAGCATATGCAACTAATTAAACTTTCCATTTTCCTTGTGTTTTCAGTACTTGTTCAATAAGGTCTCTCACACAACCATCTCCACCATTTTTATGAGAAATATATTTTGCGGTTAGTTTTACCTCAGGAACTGCATTTTGTGGACAAGTAGGAAGCAAAACTTCTCGCATTGGGTAAATGTCAGGAATATCGTCACCCATATAAGCAACCTCTTCGCGTTTGAATCCGTAAACATCCAAAAATTCATCCAATACTTCTGTTTTGTCGTGAATTCCAAGATATACGTTAGTAATTCCTAAAGCTTTTAGCCGATCTTTTACAGCTTCGTTTTTTTCTCCTGAAATAATGCATACTTCATAACCTTGGTCTATGGCGTGCTTCATTGCGTAGCCATCTTTTACGTTCATAGTACGTAAAAGTTCTCCTTTCTCTGAAATAAATAGTGAACCATCGGTTAACACACCATCTACATCAAAAACAAAACAACGTACGTCGTTAAGTAACACTTTATAATTTTTTTCCATGTTCTTGAATTGAAGCAGAAATAAGTTGGTACAATTCCTGCAGTTTAGTATTGTCTTTTAGCGTTTCAAGATGTGCTTTCATTGTTTGTTGGTCGCCTCTAAGTGCAGGGCCCGTCTGCGCATCTTGTGGAGACAAATCTACTATTTTAGCCACAGTTTCTTGAATAAGCGGTGCTAAAATTTGAGGGTCAATCCCTTTTGAAGTGCATAAATTTTCTCCAATATGGTACAAGTGATTTACAAAATTACATACAAAAACAGCACTCAAGTGAAGTTGCTTTCGTTGAATGGAATCTATATAAAACACTTTGTTAGAAATTGAATTAGCTATAGACTCTAAAACATGTAGTGTCTTTTTTGAAGCAGCTTCAATACAAATGGGAATTTCACTAAAATTAACTTCTCTTTGTTTACTGAAGGTTTGCAAGGGATAAAAAACAGCATTTTGATGTTTCGCATTTTCACTCAAAGCAACACTACCGGAAGTATGTGCCACAATTTTTTGTTGGAAAGGAATGCTATCTATAACTTCTTCTATTGCGTCATCCTTCACTGCAATAAAATACATATCAGCTTCTTTGATTTTGTCAAAGTCATGAGTGAATTTATCTAAGGATGCAAGCCCAATTCTTGAGGTAAGTTCGTTTTCTGAAATAGGACTCCTGTTGAGGTATTGAATTACTTCAACTTGATTAGATTGTTGAAGCGCACGAGATAAGTGAGTGCCCACGTTTCCTAAACCAATTATTACTGCTTTTATCATAAAGCAAAAGTAAGTTTTTTAGGACAAGTTAATACTTAACGAGTTTATAATTAATTTCAAGTTTTCTGATATTAAAATAACTTTTGGGTTCATTTTTTATTTCAAAATTCAAATTTGGTATTTTTTATTTTCAATTTTACACAACATCAAACCTGCCCTCCTAGTGTCAGTCAGGCGGGTTAGCACTTCTAACCTCGTTCAGGTGAGATATCAAATTAACATATTAGCAAATTAGTATATCAGCACTTTAAAAATTTCAACTAAAAACATCCGAAAGCAACACCTTCAACTCGCTTAAAATCATTGCGGTAGCGCCCCAAACTACATGCCCTTCAAGATTAAAAGCTTGAACTTTAATGCTTTTTGCATAGGAAGTTGTTATGGTTTCTTCGATTATAGAATTTTCATCTAGCAAATGATCCAATGAAACGTGAATTATCTGCTGAACTTCATTCGGTTCGGGTGTGAATTGAGGAGCCTTTTCTAGCAGACCAACAAAAGATTTCACCAAAAAATTCGAGGGTGGAATGTATACATCGGTAAGTTGTTTTAGTAACTGAATATCTTCAGTAGGCACACCGATTTCTTCGTTGGTTTCGCGTAAAGCACAAGCTAAGAAACTGTCGTCACATGTATCTAATTTACCACCGGGAAAACTCACTTGATTTGAATGTACCCCGGGATATTTATTTCGCAATATAAGCGGAAAACGTAGCACGTTATTTTGGTCAGGATAAAGTAGACACATCACAGCTGCTTCTTTTGGAGACAAGCTGTCAAAGTCGAGTTCGAGCAATTCTTTCTGCCT
>SKIG01000188.1 GCA_007116535.1 Psychroflexus sp. | reverse complement strand
TCAAGTCGGCGCAATGTATGGAGGAGATCGTTCGCGTAAAGAAAATTTAGTAGATTATGGCTTTAGACTTCCTGCCGCATTAGATAATCGTCCTCTTAAATTAGAAGAATTTGAAGCTCTTCAAAACCAAGTTATTTATGTAAGTGCAACTCCCGCGGATTACGAGCTTCAAAAAACAGAGGGAATGTATGTGGAACAAGTAATACGCCCGACAGGTTTGTTGGATCCTATTGTTGAAGTACGTCCTAGCGAAAACCAAATTGATGATTTAATTGAAGAAATTCATCAACGCACAGAAAAAGACCAACGTGTATTAGTTACTACGCTTACTAAGCGAATGGCGGAAGAATTGACCAAATATTTGATGCGCGTCGATATACGTACTCGCTACATCCACAGTGATATCGACACTTTAGAAAGAGTGGAAATCATGGCTGATTTACGGAAGGGAATTTTTGATGTTTTAGTCGGCGTAAACTTACTCAGAGAAGGATTGGATTTGCCTGAAGTTTCCTTAGTTGCTATTCTCGATGCAGATAAAGAAGGTTCTTTACGAAGCAATCGTACATTGACGCAGACAATCGGTCGTGCTGCACGAAATCTAGAAGGGAAAGCTATTTTGTATGCTGACAAAATTACTGATAGCATGCAAAAAACAATTGATGAAACGGAATACCGTCGCAACAAACAAATGAATTACAACAAAGAACACGGCATCACACCAAAAGCTTTAAATAAATCAATTGATGAAAGTTTGTTGAAGCGAACTAAACCTGAGCCATATAAAATTGATGTTTCACCGAGTCTTGAAGCCGCCGAAGAAAAAGCTAATTATTACTCGAAAGGAGATCTTGAAGCAGAAATGAAGAAAATCCGTCAAATGATGGAAAAAGCTGCAAAAGAACTCGATTTCATGGAAGCTGCAAAATATAGAGATCAACTTAAAATGCTAGAAGATAAGAAGAAAGAGCTTCAAGATTAGAAATTTTAAGTTTTGGCATAACTATTGCAAATACTTAATTGAATCATAAAAACAAGAACAATGAAAAAATTATTAATAACCACAGCACTGAGCTTATTGTTTATAGCTCCAAATTTCGCACAACAACGAAACCAAAAATCTGTACAAGAGAGAGCTACTCAAAAAGTAAGTAATCTTGATAAAGAGCTTAGTTTAACAGATGCTCAAAAAACTCAATTACAAGCCTATTTTGAACAAGAAATGGAGGAAATGGGCAACCAAAGAGGAAAGCGTGTAAAAGAGCGTAAGCAAATGCGCGCCGAGGCTCAAGAATTGGAAGTTAAACGAAATGGGCTTCGTGAACGAAGAGCTACACAAAGAAATAGTATGGAAGAGCGTCGCGACTCTCGTAAGGAAAAGATGAAAGAAATTTTAACTCCTGATCAATACGAAACTTGGTTAAATTCAAGAAATGAGAGTAAAGAAGATTTTCAAAGAAATAGAGGAAACCGATCACAAATGAATCTCTCTTCTACTTCTGAAGAAGAAGGAAAAAGAAATAGACAACGAGTGAGAGGAAATCGATAAATTCCTCACAGTTGAACAGATTTAAAGCTTGGTTTTTTAACCAAGCTTTTCTTTTTATTCAACTTATGTTATTGTTCTATTTAACTATCTTTGTCAAAATTTTTTAATGAAAGAAGAAGTAAAACCTTATAAAGATTCTGAAGCCAAAAAGAAGCAACAGGTTGAACAAATGTTCGATACAATCTCTAATGAATACGATGGACTAAATCGTGTAATTTCGTTTGGCATAGATACTTCTTGGAGAAAAAAAGTAATTCAATTAGTTAAAGAAACCAAGCCAAAAAAAATATTGGATGTTGCTACAGGAACAGGTGATTTGGCAATTGCAATGGCTTCATCAAAAGCGACAGAAATTATTGGTTTAGATATTTCGGCAGGAATGCTTTCTGTAGGACAAAAGAAAATCAACCAAAAGAACCTAAGTGATAAAATTCAAATGGTTCAAGCTGATTCCGAAAACTTACCATACGAGGATAATTACTTCGATGCTATTACAGTTGCTTTTGGCGTTCGTAACTTTGAAAATTTAGACAAAGGACTTTCAGAAATTTACCGTGTTCTTTCTCCTGGAGGAATTTTTGTAGTTTTAGAAACCTCGGTGCCTACTAAATTTCCATTTAAACAAGGCTATAAAATTCATTCAAATTTTATCTTACCCACCATAGGCAAGTTATTTTCAAAAGATAAAAAAGCATACAAATACTTATCTGAAAGTGCGTCTGCTTTTCCTCACGGAGAGGAATTCAATGCTATTTTGAGAAAAAATGGGTTCAAAGATGTCAACAACTTGCCTCAAACTTTTGGAGTAGCAAGTATCTACACCGCAACAAAATAAAACTAACTTAACAAACGTTATTAATCAAATAATGATTATTTGCATATCAACAAGAAATGAATAAAAACCTAATCATCTTTTTAGTACTTTTTTGCTCTTTTGGTGCTCAAGCACAAAGAAACGGACTTTTTAGTAGAGAGAAAATCAAAAATCTCGAAGCTTTTGATAAACAAAGATGGTCCTACGGCTTTTACCTCGGCTTCAATACCTACGATTTTTTGTTTGATTATGAGCTAGAACGTGGCGACATCATGGTTGACCGAAACTTAGGCTTCAATATTGGACTTATCGGAAATTTACGTTTCAATGATTACCTTGATCTACGCTTTGAACCTGCCGTAATTTTCACTACAAGAAACCTTAATTTCCCACAATTTGACGAACGTAGATTTAGTTTTCGTGAGGTTAATTCTAATTATGTACATCTTCCATTATTGCTAAAAGTTTCAACTAAACGAATCAACAACTTTAAACCTTTTGTGGTTGGTGGCTTTTCTGTAGCGCATAACTTATCAAGTAACCAAGATAATCCGAGCGATAATTCTTCAGGTCAGTTTAGAATGCAAGATTGGAGTACTTTTTTAGAAGTTGGTTTTGGTATTGACTTTTACTTAGATTACTTTAAATTTACTCCTTCCATTCGAGGTATTTTTGGCTTGGCTGATGAAATTGTTCAAGATAAAGACCCATTCAGCCCATGGACAAGCAACATCAATCAATTGAGAACAAG
>SKIG01000244.1 GCA_007116535.1 Psychroflexus sp. | reverse complement strand
GAAGAAAAGGAAAAACTTAAACGAATAAAATCATTCTCTGAAGGAGCAAAATTGAGTCGAAATGAAGTATCCAAAAAACTAAATTCATCGGTATCATTGGCAATAAAATCAGTACTAATGACACTTGAATTTTGAAATACTTTATTGTATAAACTTCGGTAAGTAGGACTTTTATACACATCTGTAATAGACCTTCGAGTGGCTAATTGAAAGCTCATTTTTTCTGAAACAGGTGCATCAATAAAGACATCAGTACTAATTAAGTTCGCACCAAATTGAACATGTAGTGTGTCGTTTATTTTTTCATCTGTTTTAATCTCTATCACGCTAGAAACAGACTCACCAAAAGCGGCAGATGTACCATTTTTAGTTAAGGTGGTAGAATGTACCATAAATGGGTTAAAAGCTGAAATCATCCCGAAGAAGTGAGCTGTTTGGTATTTTTTTATTCCATCAAATAAAAATAAATTTTGATCGTGAGTTCCTCCTCTTACATTGATATAAGAAAGACTTTCTTCAGCACTAATTATTCCAGGAAGTAATTGAATACTTTGTAAAACATCGGCTTCAATTTGACCGGGTAATACCCCAAAATCGTTGTTTTTCAAAACCAATTCACCCCTCCTATTCATATCGATTCCTTTGGTTAAGTAATTACTCACCAAAACTTCATCTAATTGAATTTGTTCAGGGATTAGGTATATATTTTTTAAATTTTTCTTTTCCTTCTCGATTGAAAAATTATAATCTAGATAGGAGTCTGCTTCAATCTTAAAGCTATTCAAAGAATTAGAAACTATGCAATGGAACCATCCATCGTCATGATTCTTGTACAAAAAATTTGTAAAGGAAATGCTGGCGCTAACAGGTTTGTTGGTTTCAAAATCTAAAGTTTTGAATTTAATTTTTCTAAAATTATCTTTTGGAACTATTGCTATAATCTCATCACTAATATAAATAAAGCTAAAAGGAAATTCATAGGATATTTGAAGTTCAGAGAAATCTTCTATTGGGGAATCAGGAAAATCATTACTTAAAAAAATATCTTGGATTTCTTCATCAGCATAGGAAAATGTAAGTTGATATTTTTGTTCCCAATTTTCAATTAGGTCAATAAAAGAGATAGATAGATTATGCTGTCCGAAACAGAATAAAGTTGTAAACGAGAGTATGTAGAAAAGTTTATTTTTCAAGTAGCTTTATATACACTTTGTTTTTACTTTCTTCAAAAGATAAACCCAAAGGTAAGGCAAAAGACTGCAAAGCTTCTGTTAAATTACTAGTAGAAAATTTACCGCTAAATTTTTTGGTAAGGTCAATATCATCATTTACCACAATTTTTATAGGGAAATTATTTTCAATTTCTTTGATAACTAGACTTATAGGCGCCGATTTAAACTCTACAAAGCCATCTACCCAAAGGGGATATTGGTGTTTAGAAGTTAAATGAAATAATTGATTGTCTTCAAAACGTAAAACTTGAGAAATAGTGAGCTCTTTTAAATTATCTCCAACTTCTACCTCGACTTTGCCATGGAAACAGTTAACTTCATAAAAATTTTCTCTGTCAAAAATATTGAAACGTGTACCTAAAACTCTTGTTTTCCCGGAATTAGATATAACACTGAAAGTTTTTCCTTTGGCAACATGAAAATACGCTTCACCTTGAAGATAAATTGTCCTATCATCATTCCATTTTTTTTCGTTGAATTCTAGATTTGAATTAGCATTTATGACAACTTTAGAACTGTCAGGTAAATATATAGTTAAATTTTCTCCAATACCAGTTTGATAAATAGTATTATTATTGAACGGGAAAATAAAAAGAGTTAACAATATAGCTATGGAGGCAGCTATACTTACAACTGTCCATAAACGAATTACTTTTTGCTTTTGTTTTTTAGCCTCTATGGCAGCGAATGTTTTTCTGTAAGAGTAATTAATATCATAGTTAGGTGCTTTCAATTTTTCAGAAGCATCTAAAATTCGCTTGTAAGAAGCAAAGGTGTTTGCATCAAGTAACGCCTTTGCTTCTTTACTATCAAGCGAACCATTTAACCAATCATGTATGACTTTTTCCTCTTTCATAGCAATTCTTCATCTATATAACAATCACATTTCAATTTTTCCTACTTGAAAAATGTTAAAATATTGATTTACAGTTCATCAATTTTTTCTCTAAGTTCTTTTAAGGCTACATAAATCCTTTTTTCAACAGCCTTCTTTGAGATTCCCAGCATATCTGCAATTTCCTGGTGTTTTTTTCCTTCTACTTTATTCAGCATGAAAGTCAAACGTTTTTCTTCACTTAATGAAGCTAAAGCAGCCTGAAGTTTACGCTCGTATTCCTTTTCCTCCAAAAGAAAAGAAGGGTCGTAATGATCAATAGTAGCTTTTTCATCTTGTGACTTCTCATAAGACCAAACCACTTTTTGGTGCTTTGTTTTGTTGATAGCTAGGTTGTTGCCAACAGTGTATAAAAAACTTTTTGCTTTTTCTTCGGGAACATTCTTGCAGTTCTCCCATAACTTCACAAACGCCTCTTGAACTATATCATCAGGGTTATACTGACTACCAAATTTGTAAAACAAGAAATTATGCAAATCTTTTGCTATTTTTGCATGTACTCTTGCGAAGATATGTTCCTTACAAACCTGGTTTTCCAATGTAGAAATTTTGGGTAAATGTATTAAAAATAAAATATCAAGTAGGATTTTTTTAAATTAAGTTGTTATAGAATTAGAAAGTTTGAATGATGGGGAAGTTTAAGATATTTTTATTTTTTTTTTTTAGTTTATTGTTAGTATCATGTTATGATGATGACGTAATTATTATTGACGAAAATAATGAACGTTTATTACATGCTGAATCTGAATTGACTATTTTGATGAAGTCGGTCGTAGCTCACGATACAACAAAGGATTTTGTGGTTACTCACTCCAATTGTTTTACTATTAACCTACCCTACGAAATTAAAGTCGATGGTGAATTAAGACAAATTAATCATTATGATGACCTTGAAGATATAACATTGGAACACTCTATTACTTATGTTTTTCCGTTGGAAATTTCATTTGTAAATTATGAATCGATTGTTGTGAATAATCATACAGAATT